>JAENVZ010000186.1 GCA_016650315.1 Alphaproteobacteria bacterium
CCGAAGCCAAATGCGCACTGACTTTTTCAGCATCCTCGATGCTGCAATGGCCCATGCGCGCCGAAAAGCGGAACGCGAGCGCCATGCCCGCCGCCACGGCTTCGCCATGCAGCAGCGTGTTGGAAAAGCCGGTTTCAGCCTCCAGCGCATGTCCGAACGTATGGCCCAGGTTCAAAAGCGCGCGGCGACCGCTGGTTTCGCGTTCATCCTCACCGACGATCCCGGCCTTGGCCCTGACGCTTTTTTCAATGGCGCTCGTTCGGGCGGCCATGTCGCCTGCGATCAATGCCAGGCCATGTGTTTCGCACCATGCAAAGAAATCCGCGTCGTTGATCAGGCCATATTTGACGACCTCGGCATAGCCTGCCGCCAGTTCGCGTGCGGGCAGGCTATCGAGCGAGGAGGGGTCGATCAGGACGAAGGCGGGCTGGTGAAACGCGCCGACCAGATTTTTGCCAGCGCGGGTGTTGATGGCTGTCTTGCCGCCAACCGAACTGTCCACTTGCGCCAGCAACGTCGTCGGGATCTGTACAAATTGACAACCCCGTTTCAGGATAGCCGCTGCAAAACCGACAAGATCGCCCATCACGCCGCCGCCCAGCGCAATGATGTGATCGCTCCGCTCGATACCAAAATCGAGCAATTGGTCAGCCAGTTTTGCTAGGGCTTCCCAGCTTTTTGTGGCTTCCCCGCTCGGCAATATTATGGGTTGAACAGTAATGCCGCCCTGCATGAGCGCGTTCGTCAGGCGGGGTAATTGTGCCACCGCGACATTATCATCAGTGACAACGACCAACCTCCCGTTACGCGCAAAACCGGCCAGATGCGCCGCCGCTTGGTCGATCGCGCCTTGCGCCACCAATATGTCATAACTGCGCTCACCCAGAGCGACCGGGATTACCGCCATTCTTCCAGCGCCTTCATGATCTTGTCCACCGTCGCATCATGCGGAGCGGTTATGCTTTTTATGTGGATCGGGGCAAGCGCATAGACCGGGTTACGCTCTGCCGCCAACTCGGTCAAAACCGTACGAGGGTCTTTGCCTGCGAGAAGTGGTCTCCCTTCGCGCCGCGATACCCGATCGACCAGTATATCGATGTCCGCATCCAGCCAGACGGTAATGGCATGTGACAATATTCCCTCGCGCGTATCATCTTGTATGAACGCGCCGCCGCCGGTTGCAATGACCTTTGGCGCGCCATCCATCAGACGAGCGATCACCCGCCGCTCGCCATCGCGGAAATGCGCTTCGCCAAAGCGTTCAAAAATGTCGGCGATGTTCATACCCGCGGCTTGTTCGATTTCATCGTCGGCATCGATAAAGGGCAAACTTAGGCGTGCTGCCAGCCGCCGTCCCACCGTCGATTTGCCAACGCCCATCATGCCGACCAGCACGATAGGGCAATTGATCGCCGGATTTAAGGATTTCAGGTTTCGTTGCATGGCAGGCGCGGCTATACAACCCCCGGCCGGTCGGGCAAATCGTCTTTTTATTTGATTGCACCGTTTGCGGAGGCTGGAAATAGGCCCCCGGTTGGCGGTAGGGAGCGTGTATGAGAAATAGAAGAACAAGTAACGGTCGCCCGCTCGTCATCTGGATTGTCATGATCGCGATTTTGGGTGGTGGACTCTGGTATATTTGGTCACGGGGTGCCGAAAAGGAACAGGTTCGCGTTGAAAAAGTGATCTCTCCAGACAGGTTTGTGCAATAATATGGCCATGCGCCGCCGTACCAGACATTGGCTTCTCGCCGGGTTGGCGACTGTGGCGCTTGCTATTCCAGCGATTGGGCAGGATGCGCCTGAATCGCTGTTGCCATCTGGTTTTGGCGAAGCCCTGCCCCCTGATGGAACATCCGTTCCGCCGCCGCCATCGCAAGGCGAGAGGCCCGGTGCACAGCCATCCGATGCAACCGCCTCTCTTTCAGAGATTTTGCTCAATGAAGGCGATGGCGAGGAGCATGGCGATGAGGAAGATATAGAGCTTGCGCGGAGCAAGATGGATCTGCCCGACACTGCGCGCCGTTCGCTGGGCCGCATCGGTGTCATAACGCCGCGCAGGCATGGGGTTGCGCCTGATGCCTATGGCAAGACTGATGGCGGTTATTTGACAGCCCTGATGAAAAAGACCCAGGCGCCGATCATTTCGCGTTGGGCCTCTATCCTGCTGCGGCGCACGCTTTTGTCGGTTACCGATACGCCGGCCCATGTGAACGGTGCAGATTGGGCCGCCGAACGGGCCTGGTTGCTTCTGCGCATGGGGGAGGCCGATGCCGCCCGCATGATGGTGCAGAGCGTCGATGTCGTCGATTATACGCCCCGTCTGTTTGCGGTTGCCATGCAGACCTATCTGGCGACCGCTGATCCAGCCGGCCTGTGCCCGCTGACGGGGCTGGCGCTGCGCGTCAGCGATGAACCTGGCTGGAAGCTGAGTCGTGCTATTTGCGCATCGCTTTCGGGGGATCAGGGCATGGCAAGCGCTGTCCTGGATGAGGCGGAGCGGCGAGGCACGGCGCGCGGCATTGATTTTCGTCTGGCCGAAAAGGTGGTCGGCGCGGGACTCAACAGCCGTCGTTCGGTGAATATCGAATGGGAGGGCGTTGACCGGTTGACCGCCTGGCGTTTCGGCATGGCGATGGCAACTGCGCTGGATATACCCGACACGCTTTGGCGCGGAGTAAGTCCGCATGTTCAGGCATGGCAGTCCCGTGCGGCGTTGCTGCCGATGGAATCACGTCTTGGTTCGGTCAATATGGCCGCGCGCCTTGGAGTATTTTCCAATGCCGCCCTTGTCGACTTTTACGGTCGTCTGGCTGAAGAAGAAGGTGCCGATACAAACGAAGGCGTACGGGTCATGCGCACGGCCTATACAGGCGGAGATATGGCGCAGCGACTGGAGGCTATGCGTAGTTTCTGGACGAAGGACGGCAAACCCGATTATGCAGGATATGTCGCCATGGCTCGCGCTGCTGCGCGCCTGCCGGTCAGCGCAGAAGTGGGCGACGACATGGCGTCGATTATTGCATCGATGCTTGCCGCCGGGCTTGACCGCAATGCGGTTGCATGGAGTGGAATCGCCGGGAATGTTGGTGGTCAAGTGGGTGAAGACGCCTGGGCCATGCTGGCGCTTGGATCGCCGCGACCGCGCGTGGATACAGGCACTAACCGGATCGACCAGTATAAGGGGACGGATGAAAGCGTAAATTTCATCAAGTCTCGTATGCTGGTTGCCGGACTTGCCGGACTGGGGCGGATGAGCCGTGCGGATATGGCGAAAATCGCCCCTGAAATTGGTTTGCGTCCAAACTATTCATCACGCTGGACCCGGGCGATAGATGCCGCGGCGCAACGCAGGGAGGCGGGCACTGTCGCATTGCTTGCTGCTGTTGGTATGCAGGGCAACAACTGGCGCCAGCTTCCGCCAGAACATTTGTTCCATATCGTTTCGGCATTACAGCGGTCCGGTTTTGAACCCGAAGCGCGGATGATCGCGGCAGAGGCAATCGCGCGCCTTTAGAGTTTGATGATTTTAGGTTAACCCGTTCGTCCCGAGCGAAGTCGAGGGA
>JAENVZ010000187.1 GCA_016650315.1 Alphaproteobacteria bacterium
GACTACCCCGGCGGATATTGCCGCGGCCATTGGTCCGGGACTTGCCAAGGCGGCGCTGGCGGCAAAGGTTGACGGTGAATTGCGCGACCTTAATCGTCCGCTGGAGAGGGATGCCGATCTCGCGCTGGTGACGGCGCGGGATGAGGCCGATGCGCTGGAGCTGGCGCGGCATGACTTTGCGCATGTGCTGGCCGAAGCGGTGCAGTCGCTGTTTCCGGGCACGCAGATTACCTTCGGTCCGGCGACCGACGACGGCTTCTACTATGATTTCGCGCCCAAGGATCGCCCGTTTACCGATGAAGACCTGCCCGCGATCGAAGACGCGATGCGGCGGATCATTCAGGCGGACAAGCCCTTGCGCCGCGAAGTGTGGTCGCGCGGAGACCTGATCAAACGCTGGCAGGCCGAAGGCGAGACATTCAAGGCGGAGTGGGCCGCCGAATTGCCGCAAGGTGACGAGATCACTGTTTACTGGTCGGGTGACGACTGGCTCGACATGTGCCGGGGGCCGCATCTCGCCTCAACCGGCAAGCTCGACAGCCAAGCGTTCAAGCTGACGCGGGTTTCGGGCGCTTATTGGCGCGGCGACCAGAAGAATGCGATGCTGTCCCGCATCTACGGTACGGGCTGGCTCAACAAGAAGCAGCTCGATGCGCATCTCGTCCGGCTGGAGGAAGCCGCCAAGCGCGACCATCGCAAGATCGCGCAGGAAATGGACCTGTTCCACCTGCAAAGCGAAGCGCAAGGGTCGGTTTTCTGGCACCCCAAGGGCTATATCCTGTGGCGCGCGCTGGAAGGCTATATGCGTCGCAAGCTGGACGCTGCGGGCTATAATGAAATCAAGACCCCCCAACTCATGGACGCAAAGCTGTGGGAGGCGTCAGGCCATTGGGGCAAGTTTCGCGAAAATATGTTCGTGGTGCCGGACGAGGTTCCCGGCACCGATCCCGACAAGCCGGTGCTGACCGGCGCAGGCGACCTGATGGCGTTAAAGCCGATGAACTGCCCGGCGCATGTGCAGGTGTTTCGGCAGGGTATCAAAAGCTATCGCGATCTGCCGCTGCGACTGGCCGAATTCGGCTGCTGCCATCGCAACGAGCCGCATGGCGCGCTGCACGGCATCATGCGGGTGCGTCAGTTTACACAAGACGACGCCCATATCTTTTGCACCGACGATCAGGTTGGCTTGGAAACCACAGCATTCATGCGTCTACTCGACGTCATTTATTGCGACCTTGGCTTTGAGAACTATGCTGTAAAGCTGGCGTTGCGGCCGGATATTCGGGCAGGTTCAGACGAACTTTGGGAACGCGCGGAAAACACTCTTCGGCATGCGGTTGTTGCCTCCATGAATGCGGGGCGGCAGTTTGATCTGGAAGAATTGCCGGGCGAAGGCGCCTTCTATGGTCCCAAGCTGGAATTCCACCTGACCGATGCGATCGGTCGGACATGGCAGTGCGGTACTTTGCAACTCGACTATGTGTTGCCCGAACGACTGGACGCCAGTTATGTCGGCGAGGATGGCGAGCGCCACCGCCCGGTCATGCTTCACCGGGCGATTCTGGGCACGTTCGAACGGTTCATCGGCATCCTTATCGAGCATCATGCCGGCAAATTCCCGCTCTGGCTGGCCCCGGTGCAGGCGGTCGCCGCGACCATCGTGTCGGATGCCGATTCTTACGCGTTGGAAGTGGTCGAAAAACTGAAAGATGCGGGCATCCGGGTCGAATCGGACCTGCGTAATGAAAAGATCAACTACAAGGTGCGTGAGCACAGTCTAGCCAAGGTTCCCAACCTGCTGGTCATCGGCAAGCGGGAGGCCGAAGAGGGCAAGGTTGCGTTGCGGACGCTGGGCGCAGAGGGGGGGCAATCGGTGCTGACTCTCGAAGAAGTGGTCGCGCGTCTTGCACAAGAGGCCCTGCCACCCGATATGAAGGCCAATGCAATGTGAAGAGTTGCCCAACGGCAACGGGTGCGGCATTTCCGTCATGGCGGAGATCCGGCCTCTTTCGTGCTAGCCAAAAACACTGTAATCGACCAGAATCAATAAAATCATCGCTGAAATTACCACAGGAGATACTGCTATACGTCCCCCAATGACCCGCCGCCCTCTGGCGCCGCCTCCCAAAAATGGCCCGCGTTTCAATGAATTCATTGCCTCGCCCAAGGTCCGCGTGATTGACGAGAATGGCGAAAATCTGGGCGTGATGTTGACGCAGGAAGCGATGGAGCAGGCTGCCGGAGTAGGGCTGGACCTGGTTGAGGTGTCCCCCAACGCCGATCCGCCCGTTGCGAAATTTCTGGACGTCGGCAAGTATAAATACGAAGCCCAGAAAAAGGCTAATGCCGCGCGCAAGAGCCAGAGGACGCAGGAGATCAAGGAGATCAAGATGCGTCCGAACATCGACGACCATGACTATCAGACCAAGATGAAGAAGGTCCATGCCTTCATTGAGGAAGGCGACAAGGTGAAGATCACCCTGCGCTTTCGCGGTCGAGAATTGTCGCACCAGCAACTGGGTATGGCGCTGTTGCAACGGGTCGCCGATGACACGCATGACGACGCCAAGGTTGAAGCCTATCCGCGCATGGAAGGCCGTCAGATGCTGATGGTGCTGTCACCGAAATAAGGGCAGTTTTTAGGTTAAAGTTTGATGATTTTAGGTTAACCCGTTCGTCCCGAGCGAAGTCGAGGGATGCTGGCTTGGTGCAAAGGTGTCTCGACTTCGCTCGACACGAACGGAAGTGAGTTAACCTAAAGTCATCCCGCTATAGAGCTGTCGTTATAACTCCGTTTGGTTCGAGTAGCCTTCGAGCGAAGTCGAGAAGGCGTATCGAGAACTTCGAGGTGCGAGATTTCTCGACTTCGGTTCTCGGTTCTCGACAAGCTCGAACGCTCGAACCTCCGCTCGAAGCAAACGGAGTAGGGAGGGGCCTCTCTCTACCCAAACGGGCTTCAACTCAGCGTGACGCCTTGACCGCATAACGCTCGGGAAGCAGTGTTTTCAGAGCCTCCAGCTTCGGCCGATCCCAGCGCAGGATATAGGGATAGCGGGGATTTCTCTCCATGAAGTCCTGATGATAGCCCTCGGCTTCATGAAAACCGCGATAGGGTTCGACCGTAGTGACGATTCTGTCCTTCCACAGCCCTGACTTGCCTAACTGCGTCAGATAGGCACGGGCTGCCTTCGCCTGTGCGGGATTTATCGGAAAAAGCGCGCTGCGATATTGGGTGCCGTGATCGGGTCCCTGATAATTGAGCGTGGTCGGATCGGTGGCGACCGAGAAGAATATCCGCATGAGATCGCCATAGCTAACGACCCTGGGGTCAAAGGTGACGCGCACCGCCTCCGCAAAACCGGTGCGACCGGTGCTGACATTGTCATAGCCACGGGGTTTTCCGGTTGCGCCGCTATAGCCGGATACGGCGCTATGGACGCCCTTCACATGTGAAAAGACGCCTTCCACGCCCCAGAAGCATCCGCCTGCAAAGACGGCTGTTTCCAGCTTGCCCGCAGAGGGTGCATCCAGTTGCGGCTTTGGTGCCAGCATGGCTTTTTCGGCAGCAAAGGCCGATGGGACAGCCCAATCGTCGTTCCGCGCAACCCACACGCCGCCAATGATAAAAGCCACTGCCGCCATGGAAAGAGCGAGCGTCCGCCCGTTCATGACATCTGCGCCTGCGCCGCTTCAACGGGAGGCCCTTCCTTTTGCCGGGCTGCCGCATTGTCGCTGCCGCCGACAGTGAAGACAAGGATAGCGCCGAACAGAAAGCCGCCCAGAAAATTGCGGACCAAGTCGGATTTGAACAAAGTGGTCATTGCGGCACCTTTCAGTCTGTTATTCAGTTTCTCATTCGCGGAGGACCCCATATGGGTTACAGCGAGCGTTAAACAATAACGCCTGAAGCGGTGTTGAATGGTGCCGCAGATCACAGATACCGAAATGATCCGCAATAATGGTTACTTCAGTGCGGAACAGGCCTCCTGAATACGGGTGCACGCCTTCTTCAGCACCTCTTCCGATGTCGCATAGCTGACGCGGAAGGCGGGGCTGAGACCAAAGGCCGCGCCGTGGACGGCCGCAACCTGCGCATCGTCGAGGAAATAATTGATCAAGTCCTCGTCCGTGGCGATCTTGACGCCCTTGGGGGTGGTCTTGCCAATCACGCCGCTGGCGTCGGGATAGACGTAGAAAGCGCCCTCCGGCACCGGGCAGATAAGGCCGGGCGCATCGTTCAGCATGGCGACAACGATGTCGCGGCGGCGCTTGAAAGCGGCGTTGCGGTCTTCCAGGAAGTCCTGATTGCCGTTCAGCGCCGCAACCGCTGCCGCCTGGCTGATCGAGCAGGGGTTGGAGGTCGATTGCGACTGAAGCTTGCTCATCGCCTTGATGATCCATTGCGGACCGCCCGCAAAACCGATGCGCCAGCCAGTCATGGAAAAGGCCTTTGAACAACCATTGACCGTCAGCGTACGGTCATAAAGGTCAGGGCAGACCTGCGCGATCGTCGAAAAAGGCGTGTCGGCATACCAGACATGTTCATACATATCGTCGGTCATCACCAACACATGCGGGTGCCGGAGCAACACTTCGCCCAGGCCCTTCAATTCGGTGGCGCTATAGGCCGCGCCGCTGGGGTTGGACGGAGAGTTTAGCATGACCCATTTGGTCTTTGGCGTGATCGCGGCGTCCAGTTGTTGCGGCGTTATCTTGTAATTCTGGGTCGCGCCCGCCTCGATAAAGACTGGCGTGCCGCCCGCGAAATTGACGATGTCGGGGTAGCTTACCCAATAGGGCGCGGGAATGATGACTTCATCGCCGACATCGACCGTTGCGACCAATGCGTTGAACAAGGTGTGCTTGCCGCCGCTGTTCACGCTGACCTGGCTGCGTTCATAGACAAGGCCGTTGTCGCGTTTAAACTTTCCGGCGATGGCCTGCTTCAATTCATCGGTGCCATCGACGGTGGTATATTTGGTCTGGCCCGCGCGGATCGCGGCGATTGCGGCATCCTTGATGAAATCGGGCGTGTCAAAATCGGGTTCGCCTGCCGAAAGGCCGATAACGTCGATCCCTGCGCGTTTCAGCTCATTGACCCGGCCGGTCATGGCAAGGGTGGCGCTGGGCTGGATACGGCCAAGGGCGGCGGACGTTTGTGACATGGAAGCTTTCCCCATCTGGACTGGTCATCCGCGAGTCTGCGGACGGCTGGCTCCATAAACAGGTCAGGCGATACGTTCAACCAAAGTTGCAGCGACCAGACCACGCGTGGCGTTGCCGATGAAAAATCCGTTCTCCAGATCGGCGCGCCGGACATCGGCTTCCACCGCTTCGCCCATGTCGATCAGGCTTTGGCGCAGCACGCCGGGAAGCAGGCCGCGTGCAAGCGGCGGCGTGATCAGCTTGTCACCGCGTTCAACAAAGAGCGAGGAAAAACAGCCTTCGGTCAGAAATCCGTCCGGGTCCATCATCAGCACTTCATAGGTGCCGCCCTGCCGCAGCGCGTCCGTGTAAAAACTGCGGTCAGTGGTTTTGTGCCGCAAACGGAAATCATCGGCGGGCACCGGGCGGCACACCGCCGCCACGCGCATTACCGCTTCGGGCCAGGGTCGGTGCCTGCGCATTTCAATCGCCATCGACCCGCAGCGCGACAGCAGCAGGCGCAGACGGCTGTGGAAACGCAACCGGAAGGTTGCAGCCTGCAGTTCGTTGCGGACAGCATGGCGATCAAAAGCGAAACCGAGTTCACGGGCGCTGTTAGTCATCCGCGACAGGTGATGTTCAAGCAGTCGCACACCCTCGACCGGATCGAAGGACATTGTTTCAATCAGATCGAACCGGCCTTCCGCAGACGCC
>JAENVZ010000188.1 GCA_016650315.1 Alphaproteobacteria bacterium
CGCGCGTGCCGGGGATAATCGCCAAGCGTTCCGATCAACAGCGAGCAGAGCAGGAAGATGGGGATCACGGCGATCACGAAGAGTTGGTATGAACCGGTCACGTCGAATACCCATCCGGCAATGGTCGGTCCCACACCGTTGCCAACGATCAGGAATCCCACGACCGTACCGACAAGCGTTCCATAGTTACGCAGGCCAAAATAGCGGCTGACAAGGAATGTCATCACATCGATCTCAGCCCCAAGCGCCAGTCCCTGCGTAAAGGCGATGGCACAGCCGACGACAACATTGCCGTCATAGCTCAGCAGGAAGATCGACGAGATTGCCGGCAGGGCAAAGAAAAGCGCGGCGACGCGCTGTCCCCGCGTACGATCCATCAGAAAGCCGCACGTCAACCGGCCCGTGATCGAGCCGACGCCGATCATACCGGTGATCATCGCAGCGGTCGCACGATCCGCACCTTTTTCCACCAGCAACGGGATGAAGTGAACCTGCAAACCGATGATCGCGATTGTCACAAGGACCGCGACAAGCAGCAGGCAAATGAAGCGTTTTGATAGCAAGGCCGCCCAGAGCTCGGCCTTGGCGGACGCTGCATCAGCAGCGTCTTCAGCCTCGGTCGCGCGGGCATCATCCGCGACCGGCAACGGTTTGCGATCCCGCAGGAACAACACCATTAGCGGCAGCGTCAGCAGCGCCGATCCGCCACCCAGGATCGCATAGCTCATCCGCCAGCCATAATCCGCGATCAGCGCCGTGACGATCGCGGGCATTACAATCAGGAGGACGCCGGAACCGGACATGGTGACAGCCAGCGCCAGGCCGCGATGAACATCGAAGCGTTGCGACACGGCGACCGCCCACAATGTAGGCTTCACAAGCACATAGCCTATCGCCAGAAAGAGCCACATGCCCCACCATTGCCAGAGCTGGCCGCCGCTCGTTCCGAGCAGCGAAAACGCCAGACAATAAACGACCATACCCACGAGACCAACTTTGCGGACACCGATCTTGTCGATCAACCGCCCCACAAAGGGCGCGGCGCAGAAACCGACGATGCTGACCATGATCAGGCCTGCGCTGATCTCGCCACGTCCCCAGCCCGTCTCCTTCTGGATCGGCTCTATGAACAGGCCGATACTCCAGCTCGACAGCACAGCGATAGCCAGACCAAAGAAGCTTGTGATGACAACGGGGAAACCGGCGCGCCACTCAGCGAGGCTGGCAGAGCGGCTGCCCTGCGTGCCCGCTAATTGCGCTGCATCGCTCTGGATGCTGAGTTCCGTCACGCCGGGCAGCCCGGATAAAAGGCTGTGACTTGTGCGCGGCTCCGGATCACGACCGATGTCATGCGGAACGCCAATCCAACGGTACAGGTCACAACCTCTCCTTCCGAAGCACCCTCTAAATCACGCCTTCGTCTTCAACGTGGGGGTACCGATTAAATAGCAGCTTCAACTACTTGCCTAGACGTTTGACCGTTGCGAGGAGCGATTTCCACTCTCAGGAGACGAATGCCTAATCATTCACAACAGCTCGACTGCGCCGACCTTGCCCAGCCGAGGATCGGTTGGGCCATCCCAATAATCGATCGACTCCGGCACTGGCGGCAGGACACGATGCTCACGCGCATCCTGTTCAGGAAATTCCTCCATTCCATAGCTATATTCAACGGTGATGCCGTCTGGATCCAGCACATAGAGGAACACGCTGCCCGATGGCGGGTGCCGCCCCGGACCGCGTACGATCGGCACGTCATTCTTGTTAAAGCGCCATAAGCCGCGCCCGACATCATCAATCTCCTGCACCATAAAATTGACGTGATGCAAACCGCAGCGCGACGCATTGGTCAGGCCGATGGAATGGTGAAACGGATTCGGAAAACATCGAAGGAAGCTGACCACATCCCCGATGGCATCCGATGTCTTGAAGTTTAGAACATCGTGATAGAATTTCAGTGCTTCATGATAGCAGTTCGTCTTCAGCACGATATGCCCGATCCGCTGGATGGCCGCCACGGTCGGCGTCCAGGGTTCCGCAGCCTGTTCCATCGTCACAAAATATTCGTGCGTCGCCTGTGTATAGGGATCGGAAAAACGTAGCGTTCGCCCCTGCCGCAGATCGTTCGCTTCTGCATCATCGACAGTGACGACGTCATGACCGGCACTGCGAAGCCGCGCCGCGAGCAAGTCAAGATCGGCTTCACTTTCCATCTGCCACGCAACGCGCTTCAACCCGGGCTCCCCGCGATAAAGAACGAGATGGTGATGGTCGGGGCCGCAGCGAAAGAACAACGCGCCATCTCGCGCCTTCCCATTGGGCTGCAAGCCCCACAGCGTTTCATAGAAGGCCGCGGAACGCTCAAGATCGGAAACGTTCAACGCTACGTAGCCGAGCCTAGCATAGCGGTGCTGCATAGTCTGCACATTACCATCCCATCTAGCGTGCCCCGAAATGCGCCGGGGTAGTTTTGAAACTACCAGCAAGCGACTTACAGCGCAACATTATTGTACGATCGACCAATTATTAACTCACTGGTCGTTCAATATTATTGCCTTCCTCCGCCATGCAGGCTCGAGGCAATTTACAACCCCGTTACATCGCCCTAAGCGCGGGCAGGATCGTTTCGACTGTCGCGCGATAACTCTCAAGTCCCTGCTTCGACTGCATTTCAGACGTGATAAGCTGAAGCCGGTCGATGCCGAGCGCCATGATCTGTTGAAGCCGCTCGATGCCATTTTCAGGCGGGCCGACGATGCCGAAATTATCGACCAGTTCAGTGTCCATCCCTTTGGCCTGGGCGCTACCAGTCATGCCGTGATTCTGCATATCGTAAGTGTTAGCCAGACGCTCGAGTGATGCCTTCTGCTTGTCGCTCATCGGGCCAACCGGTTTCTTGTTCATCACCGCAAAGCGCGCCTGCGCCGCGATATACCCTTCGCCAAGCGCGCGTGACACGGTGACATCCGGATGTGGGAAGGTCGGAATATGCGCACCAAAACTGATGCTGGCGGGGTCACGACCGGCGCGCTCCAGCTCCTCTTTCGCAACGCCGATCGCCCATGTCAGCCGATCCAGATCAGCGCCCAGGGCAAAGGTGATATAATCGGCGTGTCGCGCGGCAATGCCGATGACCTTTGGCCCCGTGCAGAACACTTCCAGCGGCGGTCGGGAGTGGCTTGGCTTCACCCATTTCAGCACACTGCCGTCGGGCGCGTGATCGATGGCGAAACTGCCGTACCCGGTTTCAGAGTTGCGCGCCAATGCCGTGGCCGCCACTTCGAGCGGCACCGCCTCTCCCCGCATATAGACGCGGATCATGTCGAGCGCCTGTTCAAACGCCTTTAGCGAGACCGGCGACCCGCCCATCGCGGCAAGTGGTGAATCCCCCCGGCCGATGCCGAACACGGTGCGCCCGTTGGACAGAGCGTCGAGCGTGATCATGCCTGCACAGACCACCGCCGGATGGCGCGTCGCCGGATTTGTGACGCCGGTGCCGAGCCTCAGGCGACTGGTGACCTGAGAACAGGCAGCCAGGGTGGCGAAAACTTCGGGGTTGATAAAGGGTGAGTCAGGCATTGTCGCGCCGTCCCACCCGTCCACCTCGAGCATTTTCGCGCGATCGACGAACGCGACCGGATCGCCGCGATCCAGCGCGGTCAGATTTGTCCAAAGCTCCAATGAACTGCCCATCAACCTCTCCTGCCCTGCTGTGCGAAGTGCCCCCTAGCGGCGGCCACATCGGTCCGACACCTCCACCGCGAAGGCGCCGCTCGTTCGCGTTATCCGCTTGAGGCCGAAATGAAATGAATCGATCTCTCACAACCAATCTAGCGATCGCGCGCAATATGTACAATATAGATTGTACGACCAACCAAATCATTTGATTCGAAACGGAACCGACCCTAGGTCATTCAAAGGCTTGCTGCGCCAGATTACAAGCGAGAATGACCAGGCGGCGCAACAAGTGCCGATCATGGTGTATCAGGAAAGATGCCTGCACATGACGAAAACTGCACAAACACCACGCCGCATCTGGTTGCTGCGCGGTTATGCCGCCCTGCTCGCGTTGATCGGGCTGACATTGCTGATCATGGGCGGTCAACTCGTTATTCTCGGTGGCTCCGTATATTATGCCTTGGCCGGTTTTATGGTGATCGCGGCGGCGCTGTTGCTGTGGCGCGGGGACTCCCGCGGCGGTCTGGTCTATGCGGCAATGCTTGTCGGCACGGTTTGCTGGGCGTTCTATGAAGTCGGTCTGGACGGTTGGGCGCTTGTCCCACGCCTGATCGCACCGACCGTGCTCGGGCTGCCGCTACTCGCATGGCTGATCGTAGCGCGATGCCGCAGGGGGCGGCGTGATACGATCATTACCCTTGGCATCACCGCAATCCTGGTCGCGGGCAGTATCGGTGGCATGATGGCCGCTGCCGAGCGGATCGAGTCCGCCCCGTCATCCCAGAGCGCCAGTATCGCCGCTGCACTCGCAACCGACTGGCCGCATGTCGGCTTGACGCAAACGGCGTCCCGCTATTCTCCGCTCACCCAGATCACCCCGCAAAATGCCGCGCATCTCAAACAAGCATGGAGCACCTATATCAAGCAGGCGGGCAATGGCCTGACCAAGGTCAAGTTCCAGGGTACGCCGATCAAGGTCGACGACACGCTCTA
>JAENVZ010000189.1 GCA_016650315.1 Alphaproteobacteria bacterium
AATTGAGCAGGGGCAGGTCCAGATAGCGACCGCCAAGGACAAGCGCGGCCTCTCCCTCACGAAAACGGATGATTGCGGCAGCCGTTCGTTCCGCTCGCAGCACGCGGTTGACGCTACGCGGCAAGGGAGGTTCTTCTTCCTCGCCATTCATTTTTTCGACGACAGGCGTGAGCATCCATGCCTTGTTGCGTCGATCCCGGCGATAGGGGCCTGCGCCGCCATTTTTATTGCTGATACCCATCTGCGGTTGCGCCAGGATTTGTAAGAAATTGGGACGTGGTGCGGACAGCCGGATTTCGATCACTTCACCAGTCATGGAGAGAATTTCAACGATGGATTGGAGGTCGGCGCGCAGATCGGTGCGCGCACTGGCTTTCACCCGGTCACGGAGGATATGGGCCACCTCCTGCGCGGTGATCGTGTCGCCGTTCGGCCATGTGGCATCGCGCACACGAAAAATATAGCTTTTGCCGTCATCTTCCACGATCCAGCGTTCGGCGAGCGCGGGTTCAATCTCACCTTGCGCATCGAAGGCGACAAGTCCCTGCGCCGTCGCTGTCATCATCGCCATGGCCGGGGGATACGGGATATGCGACAGGGGCGCAGTCAAATCCGCGGGTATGCCAGCGATGCTGACGACGACGGGGCCGGTTTCTTCATCGCCCGAGCAGCTCCCAAGAATCAGTACACTGGCTGCGGTCAGGCATATGAGTAGGGAACGGTTAAAAAAATGCATCAAAATCGCTGCTGTAACCGGAGGGTGTAACTGGGATGTATATTGCCGAGGTTGTCACGCCAACCGGATATTCGTGGCGAAACCAGTGCTCGGCTGACATAATAATACAAAGGGAGGATCGGCGCGTCGGCGGCTAGCACTTTTTCCGCCGCACGCATCGCTGTGGCACGGGCGACGGGATCCGCCTGCGCCATTGCCGTATCAAGCGCATGATCGAACACCGGACTGGCGTAACCAGAATAATTTGCTGCTCCGGCATTGGAACGATGGATGGCCAGAAAATTATCGGCTGCGGGCAGATCGGCGATCCAGCCAGACCGGGCCAGCATGAAATCATGCGCGCGCAGGCTGGCATAATGCAGGGCTGCTTCGCTATTGAGCAGGGTCGCTTCGACGCCCAAGGGTTTCCACATTGCGGCGAGCGCGACGGCGACCCGGCGATGGTCGGTGTCGCTGTTGAAACGGATTGCGAACCGTAACGGCCGATCAGGGCCATAGCCTGCGGCGACCAGCAACCTGTGTGCTGCCAGCAACCGCTTGGAACGCGGCCAGTCTGCCCAATCAGGCCGCCAGGGGGCAAGGCCATCCATCCCGGGCGGAATAACGCCCCAGGCGGGGGGATTGCCGATGTTGAGCAGTGGTCCGGCAATCCATGTCCGGTCGATGGCCATGGTCAGCGCGCGGCGAATACGGATGTCGTCAAAGGGCGGCTTGCGCGTATTGAAAACGAAATAATAGGCACCGTCATAGGGCGCGACATGAACAGCGCGCGGCATATGGCGCCTGAGCCATGGCAGGCGGTTGGCGGGAAAGTCGCTGGTCGTATCGGCGGTGCCTGCGCGGAACTGCCGCAGCGCGGTCAGGCTGTCATCGACCGGCATCCAGTCGATATTTGGGACGGATGGCGCGCCATCATGCCAGCGCGGGTTGGCAGACAGCGTGATGCGTTCGTTAAGGTTCCAGCGTGTTAGCCGGTACGGGCCACTGGCCACCATTGGCCGGTCGGCGGTCCATCGGTCGCCTGCCTGCCTGATGCGATGCAGGGGCAGGGCCGCCATCGCCGGATGTGCGAGCAGCGCAGGTAGGTCAGGAAAAGGTTGATGCAGTGTGACGCGAACCTGATTTGGACCGGTGGCGCTTATGGTAGCAATCACTCCGAACAGCGCCCGATGCGGCGAGGTAGTCGAATCGTCTCCAAGTCGTTTGAAAAGGTCGGCAAACAGTTGGCTATTAATGGGCTGACCGTCGGAAAAACGCAGGCCCGGACGCAGGAAGAAGTGCCATTCCAGTCCGTTGCGGCGCGTTATCCATGATCGTGCAAGCCCTGGAACAGCCTGTCCCGCCGCATCGAAGCGGGTCAACCCTTCAAACTGATCCGCCGCAATGCGCAACGAAACGAGATCGGAATATTTTTGCGGGTCCAGTCCTTTGGCTTCCGCATCGGCGAGGCGAACGATTGCGTCACGTGGTAAATGGGTGGTTTTACGTTCCCCACAACCGCTCGCAATCGCGATCATGCAAAACAGGATGGGAAGGGCTGTGCGGAGCATTGTTTGGACCCTAGCGACTGCGGGGCGCAACGTGGATCAAATTCTCACCATTAATCCAGTCGATCGATTAGCCCGGACCTGATCAAGGCCTGGCCGCTTGCCCGAACCATATTAGGGCTGACTAGAAGTTTGTTTAAAATGGCGCGTGGCGATTTTTTCTCATTTCCTCTGGCCAGGACAGTTTGCCGCCAATAATCGCGTGCTCGCACCAGATCACCGTGATTGGCATAAGCGATCGCCATGGTGATGGTGTAATATGGCAAATTATACGAACTGCTGATCGGCAGGCTGAGTGCCAAATGGAGCGCTGCATCGGCTTGCCCACGTTCACCCATCGCCACAATGACTGGTAGGGAAAAGAAAGCGGGAAGTTCCGGATACATTTTGCGCGCAGTGATCAGATGTTTTTCATAGTCGGGATCGTCACATTGGAACAGCATGAAGCCAAGGCGCACATGATGCATGGCCTCATACGGGTTGAGTTGGAGTGCACGTAAGGCTTGTGTCTTCCCCAATGTGCAATGACCATCGATGGCGGACGTAATAGCCGAAGCCATCTGCGCTTCAGCCGA
>JAENVZ010000190.1 GCA_016650315.1 Alphaproteobacteria bacterium
ATCAACGCGCGCATCGCCGCGGTTGCGCAGAATTTCGTCCGCCCGTGCGCAAATATCAGTGTGACCCCGATCGGCGGCAAGTGCATTGACGACGACACGCAATGCGGCACCATTAGCGGCGACTTCCGCGACCAGATTGCGTGCGCTTTCATTGGCCGCGACATTGAGCAAGGCCGATTTTTCCAGATCGGCCGTGCGGCTGGCCTGCAAAGAGGCAAAAAGGGCGATGAGGCCAAGTGGCAACAGCGCGAGAGTCAGGATGAGAAACATCTTGACGCCCGTGGACAGGCGCGTTTCCGATGTCAGTACTATCGGAGCGCTGCCTGGGTCGGGCGTCGCCACATCCATTCCCCTGTTCAGCTTAATTTGTTCAGTAGATCCAGCATTTCGGCAGGAATATCTTCATTAATCGTCTGCTGATAAACCGAACGGAGCGCTCCGCCGATATTGCTGTCGTCGAGCGCAGGCCGCGTACCCGACGCGCCGCTTGCATCAGCGCCACCGCAACCAGCGGACGCCTTTGCTTTGGGGCGTTTGTTGACACCCGTATTGCCTTGGTCATTGCCACTCACGTCTGCAACCTGCTTCGACCCTTGGTTTACAGAAACCAATGCATATCCCTTTTTTCTCGGTGCCGTCCAATGGATTACGTTTTTAGACTGCACGCATTGTGATTTTGTTAACCTTGCAGATAACGGGACCATGGTGCAAATTCAAATTTCCAAATCGCTTGTGAAACATTTCCCCGTTTCATTTGTTCCCCTTTGATCGGGTTTTTTCCGTAAAGTGTTATTGGCGCGTACAACTTTGCGTGTTCCGGGCCGGGGAATTTCAGCAAGTGGCAAAGGCAGGGATTGCAAACATGTTCATCCCGTACCACTTTGGTTGCCTTGGCAAAGCCCTGTTCCAAAACTGGAGTTTGATCTGACTATGTCGCTAGGCCAGCAATTACAGCCCCACCTACCCTTCCTGCGCCGCTATGGCCGCGCCCTGACCGGCAGTCAGATGCATGGCGATGCCTATGTGCGGGCGACGCTGGAAGCGATCGTTGCGGCACCCGAACAGTTTCCGCAGGGTGTTGACCCTCGCCTGGCCCTTTATCGCATGTTCCACGTCATCTGGGGATCGACAAATGTGGATAGCACAGCGTCGGCGGCAAGCGATGATGTTGCCGCTCAGGAACAGGTAGCGCAGGCGCGCCTTGCCCGGATCACACCTCAGTCGCGGCAAGCCCTGTTATTGACGGCGATGGAAGGATTTACCCACGAAGATACCGCCTATCTGATTGGTGTGCCAGAAGAAGAGGTGAGCCTGCTCGTACGCGATGCACTGCATGAAATCGAAACGCAGACGCAAGCACGGGTCCTGATTATCGAGGATGAACCGATTATCGCAATGGACCTGGAAACCATCGTCCGCGATCTTGGCCATGATGTGACAGCCGTTGCCGTAACCAGGGACGAAGCATTGCGGGAAGCGCTGGCCAAACGACCGGGACTGGTGCTGGCCGACATCCAACTGGCCGACGACAGCAGCGGCATTGATGCGGTGAAGGATATATTGGCGGAATTTGCAGTGCCGGTCATTTTCATCACCGCCTTTCCCGAACGCCTGTTGACAGGCGAACGGCCGGAACCAACCTTCCTGATAACCAAACCGTTTCAAAGATCGACCGTCAAGGCCGCAATTGCCCAGGCATTGTTCTTTGATGAAACGACAGCGCCAACATAATGATCCTGCCTGAGAGACCTGTAGCGCTGTACCGCCATTGCCGGTAAAAAATGGGAATCTGTGCAATCCGATGAACTTGTTGTACAAGGAAAACATACCGGTGTGCGCGTCACGCCGGATGAGGGAAGGGGTACAGCCGAGTGACGGATGATTATACCCCTGCCGCGCGTGCGGACATGCCTGAAATCGCCGATGATCCGAATGATCGGACCAGCCTGTCCGACGACGAGTTCAAAAAACAGCTTGCCGACGTCATTCCCCATTTGCGCGCCTTTGGCCGTTCGCTTTCGGGCAACCGGGATCTGGCCGACGATCTGGTGCAGGAAACGCTGCTCAAAGCATGGGCGGCGCGTGACCGGTTTCAGGCGGGCACGAATATGCGGGCCTGGACCTTCATCATTCTGCGCAATTATTATCTGTCGCAAATGCGCCGGTCGCGTTTTCGCGGCGAGTGGGATGAACTGACCGCCGACCGCCTGCTGGCGGCGCCTGCCGGACAGGACAAGCAGGTGGAACTGTCGGACATGCATCGCGCCCTGATGGAATTGCCCCAGTCGCAGCGTGAAGCGCTGATCCTGGTGGGAGCGGGCGGTTTCGCATACGAAGAGGCTGCCGATATATGCCGCGTCGCGGTGGGCACGATCAAAAGTCGCGTCGCCCGCGGTCGTGCAGCGCTTGAACAGATATTGGAAAGTGGCTCCATCCCGTCGCGCCGCACGCAGGAGACCAGTCAGAATGGGCCGCTTGAAGATATTATGGACGAAGTGGAACGGATGAGCCAGGACCGATGAGAGCTTGCGGGACCGGTCTGGGTGGCAAGAGGCCGTTGAAGCGGCGCGTACTCCTGCGAAAGCAGGAGACCAGGGAACCTTGGAAAAGCGCTTGTGGCCCTGGATTCCTGCTTTCGCAGGAACACAATTCACTCCATCAGGAAACGGCAGCGCGCCCGACAATCCCTTCACCCTCACCCAATTCACTCTAGGCGAACGCGCTTGCCTCGGCTAAGGGCGTGGCCATGTCAGAGTCCGCATCCTCCATTACTCCGCAGGTCGTTGCCGACCATGGCCTCAGCCAAGAAGAATATGCCAGCATTTTGGCTGCGTTGGGCCGTGAGCCGAACCTGACGGAACTGGGCATATTTTCGGTCATGTGGTCGGAGCATTGCAGCTATAAAAGCTCACGCATCCACCTAAAAAAGCTACCCACCACTGGCCCGCAGGTCATTTGTGGCCCCGGCGAGAATGCAGGTGTCGTCGACATCGGCGACGGACAAGCCGCCATCTTCAAGATGGAAAGCCACAACCACCCGAGCTACATCGAGCCGTATCAGGGGGCGGCAACCGGCGTTGGGGGGATATTGCGCGACGTGTTCACGATGGGCGCGCGCCCCGTCGCTAATATGAACGCGTTACGTTTCGGTCGCCCGGATCATCCGAAAATGCGTCACCTGATAAGTGGCGTAGTGCGCGGTATTGGCGGCTATGGCAATTGCGTGGGCGTGCCGACCGTCGGCGGGGAAGTGAACTTCCACCCCGCTTATGATGGCAACATCCTGGTCAACGCGATGACTGTAGGTGTTGCGGAAACCAACAAGATTTTCTATTCGGCGGCCAGCGGTATCGGCAATTCCATCGTCTATGTCGGGTCAAAGACCGGGCGCGACGGCATCCATGGCGCGACCATGGCCAGCGCTGACTTCGGCGAAGACTCAGAAGAAAAGCGCCCTACCGTTCAGGTCGGCGACCCCTTCACCGAAAAGCTGCTGATCGAAGCGTGCCTTGAATTGATGGCGTCGGACGCGATTGTCGCCATTCAGGACATGGGCGCGGCGGGCCTCACCTCATCCAGCGTCGAAATGGCGAGCAAGGGCGGCGTCGGTCTGCTGCTCAACATGGATGCCGTACCCCAGCGCGAAACCGGTATGACGGCTTATGAAATGATGCTGTCGGAAAGCCAGGAACGCATGTTGATGGTGCTGAAGCCTGGCCGCGAAGCGGAGGCGGAAGCAATTTTCCACAAATGGGAACTCGATTTCGCGATCATCGGTGAAGTCACCGACACTGGCCGCATGGTCCTTGCCCATCATGGTGAGACGGTGTGCGACATTCCGCTCGGCCCGCTCGCCGACGATGCGCCGCTTTATGACCGGCCGCACGTGCCAACGCCCAAGCGCCCGCCGCTGACCGACATCCCGGTAAACAGCGACCTTGCCGCCGATCTCCTCGTCCTGATGGCCAGCCCGGATATCGCCTCGCGCCGCTGGATCTGGGAGCAATATGATAACAAGGTTGGCGGCGACACGGTGCAGGCGCCCGGTGGCGATGCCGCCGTCGTGCGCGTTCACGGCACGCAAAAGGGGCTGGCGATCACCACCGACTGCAACCCGCGCTATTGCTTCGCCG
>JAENVZ010000191.1 GCA_016650315.1 Alphaproteobacteria bacterium
GGGCAACGCCATGGTCGCGCTGGTCGATCATGTCCGTGAAGGCCGTCCCGGCACAGGCATGGCCGAAGCGGTACGGCAAGTGGGCATTGTGCTGGCCGAGCATTTTCCCAAGACTACCGACAATCCCAATGAATTGCCCGACCGCCTGATCGAATTGTAATGGACCAATCCGTCCAGGAAAGCCGATGAATGACTGACCCTGTCGAAACCATGTGGGAAGGCCGCTTCATCACGGCCAAGCGTCAGGGAAAATGGGAATATGTCTCCCGCAGCCGGGGCATCGGGGCGGCGGTGATCCTCGCCATCGACGATGCGGCGGATGGACGTCACATCCTGCTGGTCGAACAATATCGTGTGCCCCTGAAAGCCAATTGTCTGGAACTGCCCGCCGGTTTGATCGGTGACGATCAGGCGGGCGAGGACCCGGCGGAAGCAGCAGCGCGAGAGCTGGAGGAAGAAACCGGCTATCGCGCAGGGACGATGACAAATCTGGGCCGTTTCTACAGTTCGCCGGGGATGGTGTCGGAGAGTTTTACGCTGTTCAGGGCCACCGACCTTGCCAAGGTTAGCGCAGGCGGTGGAACCGATGGCGAGGACATCATTGTCCATCGCGTGCCTATGGACCGTATTGCAGACTATATCGCAGAGCGCCGGGACGAAGCTATAGCGATCGACGTCAAATTGCTGCTGGTGCTGGCCGACACAATATTGATTCGATAGGCCGCCATGCTCCTGCGAAAGTAGGAGTCCAGAGAAACTTGGAGATGTGCTTGTAACCCTGGGTTCCTGCTTTTGCAGGAACATAATCCTATCGTGGCCTCACCGCCCCGTTCGCATCGGCATGGGTGGGGCATCCCCGCCCAGCGGGTCGCGGCCATAGACATTGCCGGGTGGTCCATAGCGGCAGACCAGATATTCGTCGGTGCGATTTTCGGCCATGGCGCAGCCCACATCGGTCGTGCTGTGCCAGATGACCTGCGTATAATGGCCGACATCGCTCCAGCGTCCGGTGGTGCTGAAGCGGGGCAGGGCGGCGCGGCGGAACCAGCGCTTTTCATCGATCCAGCCGCCGATCATTTCGGCATAGCTGAACTGGCGGGCTGACCCCATCCACAGGTTTTCGCCCTGTGGCGAAGAACCACGCGGTTCGTGACTATGCTGGAATGTGCGTGTTCGCGCCAATGTGTCGGCATAGCGCTGCGCATCGGCGGCAAGCGCGGTATTCCATCTGAGCGGCGGTTGGCGGAGCGCGCGGCGGGCGGCATTATGGCCTCGCAACATATCTGCACGAAACAATGCATGGCCGCGTTCCTGTGGCCGGTCGGGGGCGACGGACCAATATTGCGGCGGATCGTCATAATCTTGCGCCATGGCTGGACCGCTGATGCAGGCAGCCGCGACCAGCAATACTTCAGGCACGGTCCATTTCGGCATTAGGGACTTTCGGTGATTCGTCTTTGCGACCATAGGGGGCCATATGAGCGCTCCCATTGTTAACCCAAGCCTAACAGAGCCGCTGGCACTTTATGTCCATTGGCCCTTTTGCGTGTCGAAATGCCCCTATTGCGATTTCAACAGTCATGTGCGGGAGGGCGTGGATCAGGCGGAATGGCGGGCGGCACTGCTCAAGGATATGGCGCATGAAGCCGCCTTGACCGACGAACGGCCGCTGTCGTCAATTTTTTTCGGCGGTGGAACGCCCTCGCTGATGCCGCCTGAAACGGTGGCGGCACTATTGCAGGCCGCCGAACGGCACTGGGGCTTTGCCGATGGCATAGAGATTACATTGGAGGCCAACCCGTCCTCGGTCGAAGCCGCGCGCTTTGCGGACATCGCCGCAGCCGGGGTGAATCGGGTGTCGCTGGGCCTGCAAGCGTTGGAGGATGCGGCGCTGCGCTTTCTGGGGCGGGCGCATGATGTGGCCGAAGGGCTGGCCGCGCTGGAGACCGCACAACAGGTGTTCGACCGGGTCAGCTTCGACCTGATCTATGCGCGGCCAGACCAGAGCGAAGCCGATTGGCGTGCCGAGCTGGAACGCGCATTGTCTTTCGGCACATCGCATCTTTCGCTTTATCAGCTCACTATCGAACCAGGGACGCGGTTCGATACGTTGGTCCGCAAGGGCGAATTTGCGCCCGCAGATCCCGATCATGCCGCCAACCTGTTCGAAATAACCCGCGAGATGACAAAGGCAGCGGGCATCCCGGCCTATGAAATCAGCAATCATGCGCGCCTTGGCGAAGAAAGCCGCCATAACCTGATTTACTGGCGTTATCAGGATTATGTCGGCATTGGCCCCGGCGCGCATGGACGGCGCGGCGGCATGGCGACCTTTCGACGCAAGAAACCGGAAAACTGGCTCTCGGCGCTGGCCCGAAACGGACACGGCATGGAACAAGAAGCTGTGCTGTCGCCGCAGGACAAGGCCACCGAGGCGCTGTTGATGGGATTGCGGCTGGAAGAAGGTGTCGATCTGGGGCGCATAGCGCAGATGTCGGGCGTGGCGCGTGACGCATTGGTGGATGGTGCGGCAATCGAACGGCTTTCGGCGATGGGCCTGATCGCGTTGGACGGGGGGCATCTGCGGGTGCTGCCACCGGGCACATTGCTGCTGGATGCGATCCTGCCGGAGATCGTCCTTTAAGGCGCAACATGATTTACGCGCTTGAGAATGACGCGCGGCTGGCATAAGTCGGGCAGCCATGCAGCCATCATCGCCACCCAAACCCACCAGGACCGGACTTACGGGCCGGGACAATTTTCCGCACCGGCATTTGCTGGGCATGGAAAATCTTCAGCCCTGGGAAATCCGCTTTCTGCTGGACGAGGCCGAAACATGGGTGGCGCTCAACCGCCGTTCGGCCAAGCATGACGACCGGCTGGCGGGCCTGACGCAGATGAACGCCTTTTTCGAAAACAGCACGCGGACGCTGCTGTCGTTCGAAGTGGCGGGCAAGCGGCTGGGCGCGGACGTGGTCAACATGCACGCCGCGCAATCGAGCGTCAAAAAGGGCGAAACGCTGATCGATACGGCCATGACGCTGAATGCCATGCGGACCGATGTGATCGTGATCCGTCATCAAAGTTCCGGCGCGGTTCAACTGATTGCCGACAAAGTCGATTGTCCGGTGCTGAATGCAGGCGATGGTCGCCACGAACATCCTACACAGGCGCTACTCGATGCCCTCACCATCCGCCGCCGCAAGGGGCAGGTCGAAGGGTTGAAGATCGCGATTTGCGGCGATGTTCTGCACAGCCGCGTGGCGCGTTCCAACATCATCTGCCTGTCGACGCTGGGCGCGCAAGTGCGTGTCATTGCTCCCCCGACCCTGATGCCCGCGGCCATTGAACGGATGAGCGCCACGCCTTTCGCCGATTTTGATGAAGGGCTGGAGGATGCCGACGTCGTCATGATGCTGCGGTTGCAGAGCGAACGGATGGACGGGGGCTTCATCCCGTCTTCGCGCGAATATCATATGCTCTATGGCCTCACTCCCGAAAGGCTGGCCCGCGCAAAGCCCGACGCCCTGGTCATGCATCCTGGCCCGATGAACCGGGGCGTGGAAATCGCCAGCAGCGTTGCCGACGATCCCGACCGTTCCGCCATTACCGAGCAGGTCGAAATGGGCGTGGCAGTGCGCATGGCCTGTCTCGACGTGCTGACGCGACAGGCGCGGGGTGTGGAA
>JAENVZ010000192.1 GCA_016650315.1 Alphaproteobacteria bacterium
GCCCAGCTTGTCCGGGCCGACGCCGAATTTTTCCTGGACGATTTCGGGGCCGTTGCGGACGTTTTTCATGGTGTCCAACATATCGACGCCCGGTTGGATCAATTGCATCAAATCCTTGTTGGACGACACGATGGTGACATGCCAACCTGCTGCCAACGCGGCCTTGGTATAGCTGGCGATGATGTCGTCCGCTTCAAATCCGGCCTCCTCGATGCAAGGGAGGGAGAAGGCGCGCGTCGCGTCGCGGATCATCGGAAATTGCGGGACCAAATCTTCGGGTGTGGGCGGGCGGTGCGCCTTGTACTGATCGTACATGTCGTTGCGGAAGGTGTGCGACCCCTTGTCCAGGATGACCGCCATGTGGGTTGGCCCCTCCGCCTTGTCGAGTGCCTCGGCCAGTTTCCACAGCATCGTCGTATAGCCATAGACCGCGCCGACAGGTTCGCCGTGGATATTGGTCAGGGGTGGCAGGCGATGATAGGCGCGGAAAATATAGCCGCTGCCATCGACGAGGTAGAGATGCTTTTGTTCGGTCATCGCAGCGGCATAGCGCAGCGATCGGCCAAGGGAAATGCGCTATCGTGCCGGTGAACGAGAGATTACCGCCTGTCGTGGTTCGCCGCAACCGCACGCGACACCGCCTGCATCAGTTCCCAGCGCTTGGGGATTGGCTGGGTCGTGCTGCCGATCATCACGGCGATGGCGTAGCTGGTGCCATCGGGCGCGGTCATGATGCCGACGTCATTGTAACCGGTCGAACGCGGGGGCAGGTTCTGACCCGTACCGGTCTTGTGCGCATAGGTCCAGCCATAGGGCACGCCGCCTTTGACCCGCTGCGGCCCGGTATGAGCGCCCTCCATGGTGGAGATGAGCAGCCGGGTGGACGATGGCGAAAGCAGATCGCCGCGCTTCAACTTGGTGAGCGCGCCGACAATGGCCACCGGCGCCGCGCCATCGGGCGGGTCGGCCAGATATTTATCGAGCGCCCTTTCGCGTACCGATCGAGGCAGGTTCGCTCGCGCGGTATAAAAATTGCGGCCCAGCGAATAATTGGGGTTCCAGTCCAGCCCCGCCGTGGTGCTTTGCAATAGCCGCTCGCCGGGGCCAAAGCGGATATTGGCGATGAAATTCTTGCCCATGAACGCCCGGATCGCGTCGGGGCCGCCAACGGTGCGGAGCAGCTTGTCATTGGCGGTATTGTCGCTTTGCTGCATGGCGCGGGTGAACAGGTCGGACAGGGTGGTCCTGTACCCGTCCCTGTTCACCATGGCGGCCAGCGGCTGGTGAAACAGGGTCAGGTCCTGTTTCTGGATGACGGTGGGATCGTTAAGCGACAGCTTGCCGCGATCAGCCGCGTCGAGCAGGGTCATTGCCACCCAGAGTTTCGACACGCTTTGCTGCGGGAAAAGATGCGTTCCGTTATAGTCCACCACCCAGTCCGCATCGACGCGCTGAACCGCAATGCCGACTTTGCCGTCGAAATTTCTGCCAAGGTCCTGGATGATTCTGGCAAGGGCAGGGGATGGCTGATTTCGCGGATTATAATCGGGAATGCGTTGGGGCGGGTTGATCGGGCGGCTGGCGACGGCGGGTTGCGGCGGTCCTTCGGGGATGATCGCGGATGAACAGGCAAACAGCATCGCGGTGGCTGTAAATATAGCCATACCTCTTGAGATATGTCCCAATCCCGAACGTTTCTCCCGACGTGTATTGCGCACTGAAAAAACACCCTCCGTCCCGCTGGCTCGCTCCGCTAAAAACTGTACCGTACAAATCGCCAACATACGAGAATTTGCGATGAATGATTCCACAAAAGCGATGGATAGAGGCTTAACGGCGTACAAAAATATGGTCGGGAAAGCACAGGAGTCAGCCTGTGTTCAAGGCGGCGATGCAATAGGGCGGTGATGAAGAGTGATAGTGTGGATATGACGAGGCCTGACCGGCGGCAAATGATGGCGGCTGTGCTGGCTCTTGGCGCGCTCTTCGTTGTGCCGGGGGGCGTGCAGGCGGCACAGCCTTTTGCCTCGCGCAGAATATCAGTGACGATGCGGGGACGTGGTCCCGATGTCGTGCTGATCCCCGGTCTGGGGTCTGCGCCTTCGATCTGGGATGGCGCGATAGCGGCGACGCCCGGCTATCGCTACCATCTGGTGCAGGTGAAGGGTTTTGCCGGGACAGCGGCGGAAGGCAATGCGACTGGACCAGTCGTCGCGCCGGTTGCAGAAGAAATTGCGCGCTATATCGCTGCGATGGGACTGAAACGGCCCGCCATTATCGGCCACAGTATGGGTGGCACATTGGCAATGATGCTGGCGATCCGGCATCCGGCATCGGTGGGCAAGCTGATGGTCGTGGATATGATGCCGTCAGGGGCTGGCATGGTGGGCGGCACGACGAGTGGCATGGGTGCGTTTGCGGGGCAATGGGGCAGCTATTTTTCGAACACCAAGGGCGGGCGGGAAATGTTTCGTCAGCTCATGGGCATGTTCGGGCCGGATGCCGCGGACAATGATCCCGATGTCATGGCGGCGGCCCTGCAGGACCTGGCGAAGATCGACCTTGGCCCTGAACTGGGCAAGATCGCTGCGCCGATGATGGTGGTTTACGCAACGCCCGCCGACGCCGTCCAGCGCGCGACCATAGTCCAGCGTTATGCAACGGCCTATGCCGGAGCAAAGGCGGTGCGCCTGAAAGCTATAGGACCGAGCGGCCACATGATCATGTTCGATCAGCCAGCGCGCTTTGTTCAGGAAATGCAGGCGTTTTTGCGGGGCTAGGTCCTGACCCTAGAATTTACCCAGCAGATAGTCGATCAACCGCCTTGTTTGTACATCGTCTGTGATACGTGGAAGTGTGCCTCGGCATTCCAGACAATCGGCGCGGATGGCGCTGCCGGTCAGCAGGTTGTGGACGTCGCTGACCGCCTGAAGCGCCAGATGTTGTCGCAGCCATGCCTGCTTGCCCAGCCAGTCCTGCGGGATGGCTGCGCTCTGGTCATCGTCATCGCCAGAGAAATATTGTTCGAGCAAGGTTGAGAAATAATCCGGCTTTTGCTCGATAAAGACCGGGCGCGCCGTGGCCGGGTCCAATTTGGCGAGTTTGGCCGCCTGCGCAATGGCATCGTCGAGGGAACCAAAGCCATCGACAAGGCCAAGCTGCCGCGCTGTGCCGCCATCCCAGACGCGGCCCTGCGCGATGGTATCGACATGTTGCGGCGTCATCTTGCGCGCGCCAGCGACCAGGCCGACGAAGCGGCGGTAGATGTCCTCAACACCCGCCTGCGCTAGCGCATCGAATTCGGGGCTGAACCCGCCTACAAGGTCCGGCTCGCCCGACAATGGTGTCGTTTTTATCCCGTCGGTGGTGATGCCGATCTTCGCCAGACTGTTTTCAAAGCTGGGCAAGATGCCGAACACCCCGATGGACCCAGTGATCGTGGAGGGTTCGGCGATGATCCTGTCGGCGGCGGTCGAAACCCAATAGCCGCCACTCGCCGCGACATTGCCCATCGATGCCACCACCGGAATGCCACGTGCCTTTGCGTCCATAAGCGCGCTTCTGATCTGTTCGGATGCCAGGACCGATCCCCCCGGCGAATCGACGCGCAGGACAATGGCTTTCAGGTCCTTGTTCGCCAATGCGTCGTGGATCAGATCGGCGATGGTCTTGCCGCCTGCGGTGCCGGGATCGGCTTCGCCATCGACGATGTCGCCCGCGACCGTTACCACGCCGATCTTGCCGCCGTCCTTTATCGGATAGGCCGACACATAGGCGTCATATTTTATCTCTTTGTAACGGCCTGGCAATGTGTCGTCGCCTGTGCCTGCCAGTTCCGCCACGCGCGCGCCGAATGCGGTGCGGTCGCCCAGTGTGTCGACAAGCCCAGAGTTGAGCGCTGCCTGGGCGAGGTTGCCCTTTGCGGCTTTTGACGCGGCAAGCGGATCGCGGATATAGGCGGCCAGTTTTGCACCGGGCCGCGCCTTGCCCACTTCATCGCGCCAATTCTGCCAGATCGCGCCATAGACCGCCTGCATGGCGCTGCGTGCCTCATCCGACTGGTCTGTACGGATGAAGGGTTCGACGAAGCTTTTGTAGGTGCCAACGCGATAGACATGGGTGTTTACGCCCAGCTTGTCGATCAGACCCTTGTAATAGAGCCGCGATCCGCCGGGGCCGGAGATCATCACTCCGCCAATGGGGTTGACCCAGATTTCCGACGCATGGGCCGCGAGTTGATAGCCATCGTCGGCATAGGCGGTGGCGAAGGCGAGCACCGGCTTTTTTGCAGCGCGCACGCCGTCGAGTGCTGCGCCGACACGGCTTAATGCCACCTGCCCACCGCCCACGAAATTGTCGAGATCAAGGACGATCGCCTTTACCTTCTTGTCCTTGCCCGCAGTTTCGATGGCGTGGATGACGTCGCGCAAGCGATATTCGCGCATCGGGGCGCGATTGCCGGTGACAAGGTCGAAGGGGCTTTCCTGATGCGGCTGTTCGACGATGGTGCCGTCCAGTTTCAGCACCAGCGCGCCGCTGCCGATCATCGTGGGCGGCTTGGGCGATAGAGACAAGGCGGCATAGAGCACGCCGAAAAAGAGGAGCATGAACAGCAGGACCAGTCCGTCCTTGATCGCCATCAAGATGCGCCAAACGGCTTTTACAAAGGCCAAGCGAATGCTCCTTGCCAAACGTCAATCATGATTCAGGGCGTATCCCATGCACGGCTGGGCCGCAATGTCGTGTTTTTCTTCTGCGCGCCCTTGACCCGGCTCGCCAAGCGACCATATGAGGCCCGTTGGCACTCTGCTTGCATGAGTGCTAACAAGGATTCAGGATTGGGACGGAAGGCTGTTGAAGGGGGCACCGCAAGGGGAACCCTGCATAACCTCCGGCCAGAATGTGGAACAAGAGAAAGGTAAGCATATGGGTTTTCGTCCGTTGCATGATCGCGTTCTCGTTCGCCGGGTAGAGGCGGAAGAGAAAACAGCTGGCGGGATCATCATCCCCGACAGCGCCAAGGAAAAGCCCTCGGAAGGCGAAGTTGTCTCGGCTGGCGCAGGCGCCAAGGCCGAAGACGGCAAGATCACTCCGCTGGACGTCAAGGCTGGCGACCGCATCCTGTTCGGCAAATGGTCCGGCACCGAAGTCAAGATCGACGGTGAAGACCTGCTGATCATGAAGGAAAGCGATATTTTGGGCATTGTTGGCTAAAGCCAACGGGCTTGGGGATCGTTGGCTGAGCCACGTTTTGTCCATTTCCACGCATAATCAGACAAGAAAGCAGAGGTAGATATTATGGCAGCGAAAGACGTCAAATTTTCGCGCGACGCCCGTGAACGCATCATGCGCGGCGTCGACATCCTGGCTGACGCCGTAAAGGTGACGCTGGGTCCCAAGGGCCGCAATGTGGTCATCGACAAGAGCTACGGCGCTCCACGCATCACCAAGGACGGCGTTACCGTCGCCAAGGAAATCGAACTGAAGGACAAGTTCGAAAACATGGGCGCCCAGATGGTCCGCGAAGTTGCTTCGAAGACCAACGACATTGCCGGCGACGGCACCACCACCGCGACCGTTCTGGCCCAGGCCATTGTGCGCGAAGGCATGAAGTCGGTTGCAGCGGGCATGAACCCGATGGACCTCAAGCGCGGCATTGATATCGCGGTCACCAAGGTTGTCGAAGACCTCAAGGCCCGTTCCAAGCCTGTTGCCGGTTCGAGCGAAATCGCCCAGGTCGGTATCATTTCGGCCAATGGCGACGTCGAAGTCGGCGAAAAAATTGCTGAAGCGATGGAAAAGGTCGGCAAGGAAGGCGTTATCACCGTCGAGGAAGCCAAGGGTCTGGATTTCGAGCTGGACGTTGTCGAAGGCATGCAGTTCGACCGCGGCTACCTGTCCCCTTACTTCATCACCAACCCGGAAAAGATGTCGGTCGAACTGACCGATCCTTACATCCTGATCCACGAAAAGAAGCTGTCGAACCTGCAGGCGATGCTCCCGATTCTGGAAGCGGTCGTTCAGTCTGGCCGTCCGCTGCTGATCATCGCGGAAGACATCGAAGGCGAAGCGCTTGCGACCCTGGTGGTCAACAAGCTGCGCGGCGGCCTGAAGGTTGCTGCGGTCAAGGCTCCTGGCTTTGGTGATCGTCGCAAGGCGATGCTGGAAGACATCGCCATCCTGACCAAGGGTGAGATGATTTCCGAAGATCTGGGCATCAAGCTGGAAAGCGTTACCATCGGCATGCTCGGTCAGGCCAAGCGCGTCACGATTGACAAGGACAACACTGTCATTGTCGATGGTGCCGGCGATAGCGATGCGATCAAGGGCCGCGTCGAAGCGATCCGTCAGCAGATCGACAACACCACCAGCGATTATGACAAGGAGAAGCTCCAGGAGCGTCTTGCCAAGCTCGCCGGCGGCGTTGCCGTGATCAAGGTCGGCGGTTCGACCGAAGTGGAAGTCAAGGAACGCAAGGATCGCGTTGATGACGCCCTGCACGCCACCCGCGCTGCGGTGGAAGAAGGCATCGTCCCTGGCGGTGGTACTGCGCTGCTCTATGCCACCAAGGCTCTGGAAGGCCTGAAGGGTGTCAATGACGACCAGACCCGCGGTATCGACATCATCCGCAAGGCGATCCAGTCGCCACTGCGTCAGATTGCCCAGAATGCGGGCTTTGACGGCGCTGTCGTTGCTGGCAACCTGCTGCGCGAAAATGACGAAACCCGGGGCTTCAACGCATCGACCGATGTGTATGAAAACTTGGTTGCGGCAGGCGTGATCGACCCGACCAAGGTTGTTCGCACCGCGCTTCAGGATGCAGCCTCGGTTGCTGGCCTGCTGATCACCACCGAAGCCACGATTGCCGATGCGCCGGAAGACAAGTCTTCCTCACCGGCAATGCCCGATATGGGCGGCATGGGTGGAATGGGCGGCATGGGCGGCTTCTAAGTCTCTCATCTGCTACAAAGACAAGGGAAGGGCCGGGACGAAAGTTCCGGCCTTTTTCCGTGGGTGCGGCTATTGGGTCGAGGTGGACATTAACGCCGTTTGGTTCGAGTAGCTTTCGAGCTTGTCGAGGACGCGTATCGAGAACTCGGTGAGGCGCGGGTTTTCTCGACTTCGGTTCTCGACGTGCTCGAACCTGCGCTCGAAACAAACGGGCTAAGAGATCGCCCGCTCACAACCCAAATACCGTCATTGCAATCTGCGGTGAATCGTGCTGCAACGCAGCGCGAAAGGACGATCAGGTTGCGGATTGCGATAGTCGATGAAAGCACCGCGCGCGCGGCGGTGATCGAGGAGGGTCTCAGGGAGGCCGGCCTCACCGACATTGCAATCTTGACCGATCGCAAGGGACTGGTTGCGCGCCTGACTGCGCTGGAACCCGATGTCGTACTCATCGACCTGGAAAACCCCAGCCGCGACACGTTGGAGGAAAGCTTCCTCGTTTCCCGTTCCATTGGCAAGCCGATTGCCATGTTCGTTGACCAGACCGATGAGGAATCCACCATCGCGGCTGTCGATGCGGGCGTATCGGCCTATATCGTCGATGGTTTTCGCAAGGAACGGATCAAACCGATCCTCGACCTTGCTGTTCGCCGCTTTCAGGCCTTTTCCAAATTGCAGGGTGAATTGGCCGAGGCGAAGAACCTGTTGGCCGAGCGCAAAACCGTTGATCGCGCCAAGATGATATTGATGAAGCGCCGGGGGATTGATGAACCGGCCGCCTATGCGCTGTTGCGCAGCCACGCCATGCAAAGCAATCGCCGGATCGTCGATATTGCCGAGGCGCTGGTGACGGCGGAGAATTTGATGGGAGGTGATTTGTGACATTGACCCCGTTCCGCATCGGTTTCTTGCCGTTGGTCGATGCGGCCCTCCCTATATTGGCGCGCGAATTGGGTTTTGCCGAACAGGAAGGGATTGATCTTCAGCTTGTCCGCGATCTGAGCTGGGCCACGGTGCGCGATCGGTTGTTGTACGGGCATAGCGATGCCGCGCATCTGGTCGCACCGCTTGCAATTGCGACCAGCCTTGGCCTTGGCCGTCCGGCGGTGCCCATATCGGTGCCCTTCGTGTTGGGCCTCAATGGCAATGCGATTACGTTGGCACCATCGCTTGCCGATGCTGTGGCGGGTCATGCCACCGGGCTTGCCGATCCGGTCGAAGCGGGGCGGAGGCTTGCGGCGATTATCGCGTTGCGGGCGCGGGAAGGCGCAAAGATTCGGCTTGGCGTTGTTCACCGTTTTTCCAGTCACAATTATATGTTGCGCTATTGGCTGGCGGGCAGCGGCGTCGACATCGACAATGAGGTGGAGATCATCA
>JAENVZ010000193.1 GCA_016650315.1 Alphaproteobacteria bacterium
ATCCCATCGTCGATGCCGCTCGCGCGATCGTGGACGGCCATATTGTGCTATCGCGGCAATTGTCGGAACAAAGCATCTTTCCGGCCATCGATGTCGGCAAGTCATTGAGCCGCGTCATGGCCGATGTGGTGACCGACGAACATCAAAAGGCCGCATCTGGATTCCGCCGTCTTTGGGCGGCTTATGAGGAAAATCGCGACCTCATCCTGATGGGTGCCTATCGTCCCGGCAATGATCCGGTGATCGACCTTGCGGTGGAACGCCGCCCTGATCTGCTCGCATTCCTGCGGCAGGATGCGCGCAGCCGTATCGGCCTGGATGCCAGCGTCGCCGCATTGCAAGAGGCGTTCGGGTCATGAGACGCCTGATCGCCAAGCGCGAACGGATCGTGCGCGCCCGCCGGGTGCAGCATGTGCTCGCCAGCGTAAAAACCACGCGCGCGCAGAATGAGGCGCTTGCGCTGGAAGACAATGCGCAGCGGGTGCGGTCTGTCCGCGCCGAACTGTTCGACGTAGGTAAAATCACATCGGGCGCGGCGCTGGCATCTCACCGTGAGCTGGCGGGGCGGCTGGAACAGGCCGGACGACAGCTCGATGGCGCCATTTATGACGCGCATAAGCGTGTGGAGCAGCGTGAAGGCGAGCGTCAGCTTGCCAACCGGGATCAGGAAATCGCCGAAAGGCTGAAAGAAAAAGCGGCCCGCGCTGCCGCCGAGCAAATGGAGGCCCGACTGCAATCGCTGCCGCGCCGAAACCGTTCCGTTTTATTGGGAGATGTTTGATGATGGCCAATCTGCCGATATTTCAGGATATGGCGGCGAACCTGCTTGCTACAACGGCCAAGTCTGGTGCCCCTGCTATAGGGGGAGGTGTCGATTTTTCCGCATTGTTGGCAAATGTTCGATCCGGGACTGGGGATGTTCCGGTACAACTATTGACCAACATTGTTGCGCCGTCTGTGCTTGCGGATGAACCAGCGCCGAGTGCGGTTGTATCGTCTGAGGTGGTATTGGTCCCTGTTGAGGGAGAAAATTCGCCGCCGGTTGTCACGGACGATGCAATATTGCCCGTTGACGACATGGCAACCGGCGAAGCGCCCGTTCCGGCCATGCCTGTCGAGGGCATGGAAAAGGGATCGAAGGCGCCGAATCCGGCAAAGTTCGCCCAAAGCGCGTCGACCTTGCCCCAGCTAGCCATGGCCATGACGCCCCAGGACAGTGATGTTTTCCAGAGTGAAAAGAATGATGCGGTTGCGAGTGACGCACCTGCCAAAGCCTCTTTCGCTGACGGGCTGGCGCTGCCGTTGCTGCACCGTTTTGATGGGCCTGCCACGACTGCGGCCGTCTTGGTCCCTGCCCAAACGGCTTCCAGGCATGTGGCGGCCAATACGCTGGCGTTGGCGACACTGCCGGATAAAGCCGCCATGCCGGTTCAGCTTCAGGCGCAGGCGCGGATAGAGGCCTTTACGCTCGCTGCCGAAACTCCCGAACGTACAGCCGGACGGGGACTGGAGCAGGCCGTGGTGCAATCGTCCGGGCGCGTTCAGGCCATGGCGTTGAGGCAGGAGGCGACAGCTCTGGCTTCGGCCCCAGCTTCGGCCCCAGCTTCGGCTCCAGCTTCGGCCCCGGCCCCAACGATGGATTTGGGCGCTGGCGAGGTTGAGGCGACCGCTCCGGTTTCCGCCCCTGCATTGGGCCTTTCCGGCGTGGCGGCACCAATGACTGTTAGCCCCATGCCGATGGGCATGGCTGCGCCACTTCAGCCAGTTGTGGTTGTTGCGGATACGGCGGCCATGTTGGGGGACCGTGTCATCGATATGGGCGTGGATGGACAGTGGATCGATCGCATGGCCAGGGAAATATCTGATATTGCAGCAGGTACAGGGCGCGCTTCATTCAGCCTGAACCCGGAAAATCTGGGGCGGCTGCATGTGGATATTCTGCAGGGCGATACTGGCGCCAATGTCCGTCTGACCGCTGAAACCGACGCCGCTGTCGCCGCACTTAACCAGGGCCGTCATCAATTGCAGCAGGATGCGCGGCTGCAGGCCGTGCGTATCCATGACGTGCAGGTGGAACGAGGCAGTGAGTCTTCTTTTTCCGGGCGCGGGCAATCAATGGGGCAGGATCAGGCCGGTCATCAGGGTCAATCGCAGGCATTCCATAAAAAACCCTTGATCCAAGCCGTTTCCACTATGGCGAACGGGCAGGAACAGGATCGGACGGTTGTGGCACGCGCGTCCAACCAGCGGGCGCGTTATGCCTGATAGAGCAATAGCAGCGCGCCCTGCGACCTATGAACAGGAGATTTGAAGTGAGCGACGACATGATGCCCAGGGAAAAGGGCAGCAAGCGCAAGAAATGGATGATCCTGATCGGACTGGTGGTCCTTTTGGGTGGTGCGGGCGTAGGGGGCACATTGTTTGCCATGGGTATGCTGGATGGCAAAGCCCATGCGAAAGCTGAGGACGTGAACAAGCCCAAGCTGGTGCTGAAGGGCGAAGGCGCGCCGGCAGGCGAGGGTGAAAAGGCGGAACCGGTCATTGGCACAGTGGCGGGCAACGGATCGACGCCCAAGGACGCCAGCAAATATCAGGCGACCTATTATCAGATCGAAGCGCCCTTCACGTCGAACTTGAGGGACAGTGGATCCTTTGCGCAGATTTCGATCGCAATCGCGACGTATTATGACAGCCGCGTGCTGCAGAATATCAAGCAGCATGAAATTGCTGTGCGTTCCGCCGCGCTGATGCGTATAGCCGACCAGGACGAAATGGAACTTTCTACGCCAGAGGGCAAGGAGCAGCTTCAAGTCGAATTGAAAGCTGCTATTAACCATGTTTTGATTGAAAAGACGGGCTTTGGGGGCATTGATAACGTTTATTTTACCAATTTCGTTATTCAATGAGCCTGTGCGGACCACCGTCTGCCGGGGACATGCTATTTATGGATGACGTCGAACCCTATAAATTCGGGCAATCCGAACCGCAGGCGCCTGTCGTGCTATCGGGCATGGACCGGATCGGCGAACGCATGACGCGCCGCATCCGGGTTATCCTCGAACCGATGGTCGGAGCAAAGCCGCAGGTGACGTGCGAAGCGGTGTCGGTTTTCAGTTATTCGAACTGGTGTTTGTTCGTCCCTGATTTCGTCAGCCTGAGCGTTTATCGGTTGCATCCTTTGAAGGGTGCGACCCTTTTGCGCATTGATGCCGACATGGTATCGGCGCTGGTCGATTGCGTCTATGGCGGCACTGGTGCGAGAATGCCGTTCAAGCGCAAGGAATTTACGCCAACAGAAGACAGGATCCTTGCCAAGTTTACCAATAGCCTGATCGAAAAGCTGGTTGAATCCTGGGCCGAAACCCATGCCGTCGATGCAACGCTGGTGAACCGCGAAACCAATATCAACTACATCAATGTGGCTGGCCCCGACGAACAGGTCGTGGTGCAGCGTTTTGAGGTTTCATTGGGCCGTAACGATGTGTGGCCAATCGAATTCATCTATCCGCTGACTGCGCTACGCGGTGTGGAGCAGTTGATGGGCGCAAAGGTGCATGACGAGCTGAAGATCAGCGATCCCGCCTGGCGCGAACGATTGGGGCGGCAGATCAATCATGTCCGTTTTCCGGCGCGCAGCGTGCTGGCGCGGCCGTCAATGTCGCTGTCGCAACTTATGCAGCTTGAACCGGGTGACGTCATTCCCGTACAGATCAACCGCAGCCTGCCTCTTATTGTGGGCGACCGGATTTTCGCCCATGGCACCATTGGCGAAAAAGAAGGACGCGCCGCTTTCATGATCGAAAAATTAGCTGAAGGAACCGAAGGATGAGTGACATGAGCGAGGCGCCAAAATTGGACGACGCCCTGGGTTCGATGCCGGGCAGCCGCAATTTCAGGCTGCTGGCCGACATACCTGTGCGCATGTCGGTGGAGGTCGGTTCGACTTCGCTGAAACTGGCTGAAGTGATGGACCTTGCCGAAGGCAGCATCGTGGAACTGGATCGTCAGTCTGACGAGCTGCTCGATATTATGGTCAACGGCACGCTGATCGCCAAGGGCGAGGTTGTGACGGTCAACAATCGCTATGGTATCCGCATTGTCGAAGTCGCTACTGCCGAGGCCCGGATGGCCGGTGTGGAACGGCGCGGTTAATGCTCTGGTACTTTGTGAAATTGCTGATCCTGCTGCCGCTTGTCGGCGGCATGGCGGTTGGCGCGCTGTGGTTGTGGCGCAAATATCAGCCCAGCCTGATGGGTGGGCAGCAGGACCGTGCGGTGAAGCTGGTCGACGCGATACCCATGGGTACGTTCGGAAAGCTCGCCGTGGTCGAGTTCGAGGGCAAGCGCCTGCTCCTGTCGGTCACGCGCGGCCGCATCGACAAGATCGCGGAAAGCGCCGATGAGGGCTAAACTCTTTTTCGTCGCCTGTATCGGCGCAACTCTCGCAGCAATCCTTACTCTCTTTCACGCCGATCCAGCCCTTGCGCAGGTCGCAGCGCCCGATAGTTCGGGCGCGTTGACCAAGGCGCTAGCCGATGTGTCGGGTGAAGGCCGCCCGCTTTCGCTCAGTCTCCAGATCCTCATTCTGATGAGCCTGTTGACGGTGTTGCCGTCGCTCATTCTGATGATGACCAGTTTTACCCGTATCATCATTGTTCTCTCACTGTTGCGGCAGGCATTGGGCCTGCAACAAACGCCGCCGAATCAGGTGCTGGTCGGACTGGCGCTGTTCCTGTCGCTGTTTGTCATGCGGCCCGCGGTCGATGCCATCAACAATCAGGCGATGACACCCTATGGCGCGGGTCAGATTCCCATTGAGGAAGCGATTTCGCGCTCGGCCAATGTTCTTCACGGCTTCATGACGAAACAGACGCGCCAGACCGATCTCAAACTCTTTTCCGATCTGGCGGAAGCCAAACCCTTCGCCAGCCCGGCGGACATTCCCTTTTCGATCCTGCTTCCGGCCTTCGTCACCAGTGAATTGAAGACCGCGTTCCAGATTGGCTTTCTGATCTTCCTGCCCTTTCTCATTATCGATCTGGTCGTTGCATCGACATTGATGGCGCTGGGCATGATGATGCTGTCACCGACGATCATTTCCATGCCTTTCAAGCTGCTGCTCTTTGTCCTTGTCGATGGCTGGGCGCTGACCATGGGGTCGCTCGCCGGGTCGTTTGCGACCTAGACGGGGAGAGGGACAGGCATGGAAAATTCGGATTTTTTCATCGGCATCGCCCAGCAGGCGCTGTATATCACTGCGCTGGCTACCGCACCCATCCTGATCCCCGCGTTGCTGGCTGGCGTTGTGCTCGGCATGATTCAGGCTGCAACGTCGATCAACGAGGCAACGTTGAGTTTCGTACCGAAGCTGATCGTTGTTGCCCTGATGCTGGCGCTGTTTGGCGGGTCGATCCTGATGCTGATCGCCGATTTCACCCGCGAGATTTTCGAACGGATACCGGAACTTCTCCAATGATCGCGCCGGGGCTTGCCGGGGTGGAGGCGCAGCTCTGGCTGTGGCTGATTGCGATGATCCGACCGGGCGCTGCCTTTCTGGCGGCCCCCGTTTTCGGCACGCGCGCGGTGCCTGTGCAGCTCCGCCTTGTCCTTTCGCTTGCGCTTGGCATGGCTGCGCTCAATAGCGTTACGATTGCGATGCCAGAGGGTGGCGTTGCCAGCTTTAGCGGTGTCCTGCTCGTCGCTGGTGAAGTGCTGGCGGGGCTGGCGATCGGTTTTGCGTTGCAGATCGGCTATTCCGCTGCTTTTGTCGCAGGTGAAGTCATCAGCAATGCCATGGGCCTTGGCTTTGCCAGCATGTCCGACCCACAAAGCGGGTTGTCGAGTCCGGTGGTTGGCACATTTCTGTCGGTTCTTGCGACCTTCTTGCTGCTCGCCATGAACGGGCATCTGATGCTGATCGGTTTTATCGTCAAAAGTTATGAAGCCATCCCGCCCGGCACCATGCTATCGAACGATGCGGTTTACAGCCTGGTGCTGTTCGGCGGCACTTTGTTCGGCGCTGGGCTGACGATTGCCCTGCCGGTCGGTTTCGCGTTGATCCTTATCCAGATCGTCATGGCGATGCTGGCCCGTTCGGCCCCTTCGCTCAACCTCTTTTCCGTCGGTCTGCCTGCGGCGCTGATTTGCGGACTGGTCCTGCTTGCGATGGCTGCGCCGGTGATGAGCGACGCAATCATGGACGCGCTGAACCTTGGCCTTGATCAGGCACAGATCATGGCAGAGGGCAAGTAAATGGCGGAAGGATCGTCTGGCGGCGAAAAGACCGAGAAACCAACCGACAAGCGCCTTCGTGACGCGTCGGAAAAAGGCGATGTTCTCCAGTCAAAGGAACTGGGAACCGCGCTGGTGGTCATGGCCGGCATGGTCTGGATCGCGCTGGCTGGCCCCGCGATCATGGAAGCAATGGCGCATATGCTGGTTGAAGGTTTGCGCTTTGACCAGAATGATGTGCTCAATTTCACGCCTGCCACGCGCGCCTATGAACTGCTGGGCCTGATCGCCCTGCCCATTGGCGGCATCATGGCCGCGACGATCATCGCCGCGATTGCCGCGCCCGCCATGCTGGGATCGCTCGGTTTTCGCGCCAAGGCGTTTGCGGTCAAGCCGGAGAAGCTTAATCCCTTCACTGGCCTCAAGCGCATTTTTGGGGTGCAGGGGCTGATCGAACTGGTGAAATCGCTCGCCAAGGTTATCCTGCTCGGCACAATCGGTTTCTGGGTCGTGTGGGACCGGCTCGAAGCGATTGTCGCCATGGGGCAGACGGGGACCCGTCCGGCGCTGATGGAGCTGGGCAGCCTGTTCGTTGTTGCCTGCCTGACGATGGCGGGCGCGCTGTTCGTCATTGCCGGGATCGACATACCCGCCCAGATTCTCCAGCGGTCCAAGCGGCTCAATATGTCCAAGCAGGATCTGAAGGATGAGCACAAGGAAACCGAAGGGTCGCCTGAACTCAAGGGCATGGTCCGCCGCCGCCAATATGAAATGCTCAACAATTCGGTGCGCAAGTCCATCAGCGAAGCGTCGGTCGTCATCACCAACCCGACCCATTTTTCGGTCGCGCTGCGATACCGTCCTGGTGAGGATGCCGCGCCCTTGGTGGTGGCGCGCGGGCGGGGTGAAACCGCGCTCGCCATTCGGGAGCTTGCCGGTGAAAAGGGCGTCCCGCTGTTACAATATCCCGAATTGGCCCGCGCCATTTATTATACGTCGCGGGCAGGGCAGGTCATCAACGAACAGCTTTACATGGCGGTCGCTACCGTGCTTGCCTTTGTCTTCAGGATTGAAAACAAGATGGCGAGCGAAATGGACCGTCCGCATATCGAGGTTCCCGGCGACTTGCGCTTCGACGCCGATGGTCGGAAAAAGAGCTGAAAAAAATTTCCTAAACTTTCTGTCGCCGCGTCCGTCCTTACGATGCGGGGCAGAGTTTAGGATTGGCACATGAACGATTTTCTCGCCCGCAATAGCAATATTCAGCCTTCCCGCAGTGTTGAGAGGGCCAGCAAAGCTGTGCTCGAAAGCCAGGCATCGCAACAGGCGGCAACCCGGCACAACCGCGAATCCGCTGGCAAGGCGGCCATCGCGCGCTTGGCGGACAATGTTGATGTCGATCAGCAGGTGTCTAGCGCCGCCGATGTCGCCGAAGCGCAGGCGAAGATTGCCGACCTGCTTATGGACATCAGCATGATGCGCAATGCGGCGCATGTCGAACCTGATGCGATAGAGGCGCAGATCGCGGCCTTGCTGCCCAAACCCATGGTCATCGTACCCATGCCCCCTGCCAACCGCGACGCCATTGAGCGGGCCATCGAGACGGCCGAAACAATCCGCGCCTCGGCTGTGGTTGCACTATCGGCGCAGGCCAATGTTCCCACGGACATTGCAGAAGGAACCTTGGCCTAGAGCAAGCTGCGTTAAATCTGACGCATTTCGCTTGCTCTAGCTCTTTGTTGTCGCAGCGTTTTTTGCGAAAAACCGGTTCCTACTTTTTCGCACGATGCTCTAAAAGAACGGGCTTCGCGGTCGTTTTAAGCCTCGAAGGGATTGAACATGGTATCGAGCGTTTCATCGGGCATTACCTCGGCCTTGGGCATGGGTTACGGCATTGACAGCTCCAGCATTGTGACTGGCCTTGTTTCTGCTGTTCGTGCACCCAAAAATGCCGCGCTGACGTCCAAGGAATCGCTCGCCAGTGCCCAGGTTTCGGCGCTCGCCAATGCATCAAGCGCGCTCGACAACTTTTCGACAGCCCTGACGACCCTTCTGGACAGCAGCGATTATTCGGGCCAACCCGCGTCCAGCAATAGCAGCATCGCCAATGTCAGCCTGACCCAGCCGGGCGCGCTTACGGGCCTGCCGATTGAGCTGGAAGTCAAACAACTCGCCACTTCGCAGGTCCTGAAATCCGCAACTCTGGCTGACAGCAGCACGGCGGTGGGCCTTGGCACGTTGACCCTCAGCACGTCGACGGGCAGCTACAATATCGTGATCGACAGCAGCAATAACACGCTCGATGGCCTTGCCGCCGCGATCAATGATGCTGGCGCTGGCGTCACGGCCAGCATCATCACCGACAGCAGCGGTTCACGGCTGGTGCTGAAGGGTGGCGTTGGCGAAAATGAAGCCTTCACCCTTGCCGATGGCGGGGATGCCGATACCGATCTGTTGCGTTTCACATGGGATGGCGCAGCGGGCGGCATGACCCAGACGCGCCCTGCCCAGAATGCCGTGATCGTACTCGACGGCGTTGAAACAAGCTATTCGAGCAACAGCATCACTGGCGCCATTCCCAATGTCACGATCGACCTGGTAAAGGCGACACCGGGCACCACCATCACCATTTCGGAAGAACAGCCCACAACGACGATACGGGATCTGGTGACGGAATTTGCCGCTGCTTATAATACGCTGTGGAACGCATTAAGCGCATTGACGGTGGCGGGCACCGATGGCGCCAAGGGCGGGATTCTTGCCAGCGATTCCAGCGTTCGCCAGATGAAGGATATGCTGAGCAAGCTGACATCGACGTCGCTTGTCGCCAGCGGCGATTACAGGTCCTTGGCCCAGATCGGCGTTCGCACCAACAAGGACGGCACGCTGGAAGTCAACAAGGATGCGCTGGACGCGGCACTGGCCGCCAACCCGGCAGCAGTCACGGCGATGATCAATCCACCTGTCAAAGATGCGAGCAATCCGGGCCTTAGCGGCGCGCTTGAAGCCATCAAGGACAAGTTGCAGGACAAGGACACTGGTGCGCTCGTCAAGGGAGAGGAACGCTACAAGGCCGCCCAGAAAAAACTGGTGGACGAACGGGAAAAATTTGAAACCTATATGGACGGTTATGAAGAGCGTCTGAATTCGACCTTCTCTGCCATGGATACCAGACTGGCCTCGCTAAAGGCGACCCAGAGCTATCTGGAGCAACAGATTGAGATCTGGAACAATTCGAAAAATTGAAGATAGGAAGACGGACCATGTATTTTGGGAACGGATATAGCGCGTCCGCGCGCCGCCGCTATGCCGCAGTAGATACCGGCAGCCGGATCGAGGGCGCAAACCCGCACCAGTTGGTGAAGGTGCTGTTCGACGAACTGCTATATGCCATCGACGCGGCGATCCTGTCGGACAAGACCGGCGACCGCGCCAAATGCGCCGACAAACAGGCGCGAGCGCTGTCCATTCTGCACGCGCTGGAAAGCAGTCTCGATTTCGACAAGGGCGGTCAGCTTGCCGTCGGCCTTGCGCAAATCTATCGAGAGGCACGCCGCTTGATCGTCGCCGGGCTTCAGGGCCGTTCGGCCGGCGAAATGCATGAGGCACGCGACATGATCAATGAAATCGCCGAGGCATGGACAGCGATTGGTTAAGCCTTCGCAACAATGCCTATCGCGCGATTGACGCGGCCATCCGCGCCAGTTCCTCGATTTTGGCGGGATCGACTGGTCCCTTCGGTACGATCCAGCTTCCCCCTACGCATTTGACCGCCGGTTCGGCCAGCCATGCAGCCGCCGTTTCCGGCTTTATCCCGCCTGTCGGACAAAATCGAACCGTGTGAAAGGGCGCGGCCAGCGCCTTGAGCGCGGGAAGGCCGCCCGACGTTTCAGCGGGAAAGAATTTGAAACGTTCCAGCCCCATGTCCATACCGCGCATGATGTCGCCTGCCGTGGCAATACCCGGAAGGAAGGCGATGCCGCTGGCAATGACGGCTTTGCCCAGTGGTTCGGAAAGGCCGGGGCTGACAATGAACTGCGCGCCCGCCTCCAGCGCCTGATCGAGTTGCCAGGGGTTCAACACCGTGCCAGCGCCGACGATGGCGCCGGGCACCTTCGCCATTTCGCGCATGACCTCCAGCGCGACCGGCGTACGCATGGTGACTTCCAGAGCGGTCAGACCGCCAGCAACCAAGGCTCTTGCGATGGGCCCGGCATCCTCGACACGTTCGATCACCAGCACTGGGATCACCGGGGCGAGTTCCATGATGTCGTCCACGGTGCGGGTCATGCTTGTTTCTCCCGGAAAGCGGCGGCGGCCCCATACAAGCCGATTTCGTCGTGGACGGCCAGGCGGATGGGGATGGATTCCATCAGGCTTTCATACCGGCCCTTCGCCGTGAAACGCGCATAAAAACCGCTGCCCAGCAGATGATCGCGCATCCGCTGCGTCAGTCCACCCGCCAGCACCACGGCATGGGGGCCATGCGCCAGCGCCAGATCTCCGGCGACTGACCCGTAGGACAGGCACAGCCGGTCCAGCGCGGTTCTGGCAAGCGACACGCTGCCGTCAAGCGCTGCCGCCCACAGATCGGCATCATCCATCAACGCGACCTTTTCATGGTTGATGACCGCCAACCCTTCATAAATATTGTTCAGGCCCGGCCCCGAAACGATGCGCTCGCCCGATACCCTGCGATATTTGCGCCGTAATCCATCAAGCAGCCGTGTTTCCACCATGTCGATCGGCGCGAAGTCGAGATGACCGCCTTCGGTAGCCACGATATGCGGTGTGCCTTGGTCAAAGAGGATGATGGCGACGCCCAAGCCGGTGCCTGGACCAATGATCGTCACCGCGCCATTTTGGGGAAAGGGCCGGTCATCGCCAAATAGCAGTTCGAGATTATCCGCAGGCAGTTTCGATACTGCATGTGCAACCGCCTCAAAATCATTGATCAGGCGCAAATGCTCAAGGCCCAATTCACCCGCCAATGCCGCTGGCCGGATGACCCAGCTACTGTTGGTCAGCTTGATGACATCACGGCCAATGGGGGCAGCAAAGGCGACGATGGCGGCGTTAGGCAGTGTACTACTGTCATCGGCGGCATCGTCACGGGCAAATGCTGCCCATGTTTCGGTCAGGCTGGTGTATTCGGCAACCTTGTACTTGCGAACCTTGCCCAACGTGGGCACGCCGCTGCCGTTAATGGTCGCGCGCGCAAAACGGGCGTTGGTGCCGCCCACGTCCACGGCGATAATCTCTTTCACCGTTCGGCATCCATCGCTGCCAGCATGGCCGACGCGCCTTCCTCTGCCGTGTCGCTATGATGCCGGAACAGGGCGAACAGTTCGCGCCCTGTATCATAAGGCGGAGGCGGGGGTTTTGCATGTTCGCGGGCGTTCCATTCGGCGGCATCGACCAGCGCGCTGATTTCTCCGGTTTCAGCGCAGAGGCGAACCATGTCCCCGTCGCGCAATTTGGCGATCGGACCACCGCCCAGCGCTTCGGGCGACAGGTGGATGGCGGCAGGCACTTTGCCGCTTGCCCCCGACATGCGACCGTCCGTCAGCAGCGCGATCTTGTGTCCCTTGTCCTGAACGACGCCGAGCGAGGGGGTCAGCTTGTGGAGTTCGGGCATGCCATTGGCGCGTGGCCCCTGAAAGCGGACGACCACCACGACGTCCTGGTCAAGTTCACCCGCCTTGAACGCCGCAATAACGTCTCCCTGCGTGGAAAAGACGCGGGCAGGGGCCTCGATGGTCCAGCGGGCGGGATCGACGGCGCTTGTCTTCATGATGCAGCGGCCCAGATTGCCTTCAAGCAGTTTCATGCCGCCATCGGGCTGAAACGGGTTGGATACTGGACGCACCATGGTCTGGTCGCGCGGTTCGGCAGGAGCATCATTCCAGACGAGCGCTTCGTTCTCCAGCGCCGGTTCCTTGCCATAGTCGGTCAGGTCAGCACGTGCGATGGTCATAATGTCGCGGTGGAGCAGTCCGGCACCCAGCAATTCGCTGATGACCCATGCCATGCCACCTGCTGCATGAAACTGATTCACATCGCCCGACCCATTGGGATAGACGCGCGCCAGCATCGGCACGGCTGCGGACAGTTCCGAAAAATCAGTCCAGTCGATGCTGATCCCGGCTGCTCGCGCAATGGCCGGGATATGGATCGCATGATTGGTGGAGCCGCCGGTTGCAAGCAGGCCGACAATGGCGTTGACGAGGGCTTTTTCATCTATGCACAGACCCAGTGGCCGGTAATCCTCGCCATCCCAGCCTATACTGGCAAGCCGATGAACGGCGGCGCGGGTGATTTCGCTGCGCAGCTTCGTACCCGGATTGATGAAGGCGGCACCCGGCATGTGCAGCCCCATCACCTCCATCATCATCTGATTGCTGTTCGCCGTGCCATAGAAGGTGCAGGTGCCAGCGTCATGATAGGATGCGCTTTCGGCCTCCAGCAGTTCTGCCTCACCCACCTTTCCTTCGGCATAAAGCTGCCGGATGCGGACCTTTTCCTTGTTGGCGAGGCCCGATGGCATGGGTCCGGCGGGGACAAGGATGGTGGGCAGATGCCCGAAGCGCAATGCGCCGATCAGCAGGCCCGGCACGATCTTGTCGCAAATGCCCAGCAACAAGGCACCCTCGAACATGGCATGGGACAGCGCAATCGCCGTTCCCATTGCTATATTGTCGCGGGAAAAGAGTGACAGGTCCATGCCCGCCTGCCCCTGCGTCACGCCGTCACACATGGCCGGGACGCCGCCAGCGACCTGCGCCGTCGCGCCCACTTCCCGCGCGGCAATCTTGATCGCTTCTGGATAGCGGCCATAGGGCTGATGCGCCGAAAGCATATCGTTATAGGCTGTGACGATGCCGATATTCATGGCGCTGCCGGTCTTGATGACAGGCTTGTCGTCCCCACTCGCCGCAAAGCCGTGGGCCAGATTGCCGCAGGACAGTTGCCCGCGATTGGTCCCCGCGTCACGGCCTCGTTTGATGAGGTCGAGATATTGGCTGCGCCTTGGCGCACTGCGTTTTGCGATTCGCTCGGTTACGGCAGCGAGAGTTGACTGAAGATCAGTCATGCCAGCTTGCTCCATCGCGTTCGATCAGAGCAATGGCCGAAGAGGGCCCCCAGTTCCCTGCGGCATAGGTTGCGGGCTTCATTTGTGCGGCGGCCCAGCCTTTGTGGATGCTGTCGATCCAGGTCCAGGCAGCTTCCACCTCGTCGGCACGCACGAACAATGTCGGGTCGCCTTCCAGCAGGTCGAGGATCAGCCGCTCATAGGCAACGCGCCGCCGCGTTTTGGCGAATGCAGCGTCGAGGCTGACGTCGAGGCCGACCTCTCGCAATTCCACGCCCTCCCGGTCAAGGCCGGGTTGCTTCGCCATGATGAGCAGGCGAATATTTTCTTCCGGTTGCAGGCGTATGACAAGGGTGTTGGGTTCCAGCCCTTTGCCCTTGGTTGCAAAAATCGAATGCGGCACGTCCTTGAACTGGATGATGATTTCCGACTGGCGGCTGGGCAGGCGCTTGCCAGTGCGGATATAGAAGGGCACGCCTTTCCATCGCCAATTGTCGATATGGACTTTCAGCGCGACAAAGGTTTCGGTATCCGAAGCATGGCCCAGTTCGTCGGCATAGCCCGTGACAATCTGACCATTAATCGCGCCGGGGCCGTATTGCCCCTTGACGCTGTGTGTCAGCACGCTTTTTTCGTCCATGGGCCGCAGCGAACGAAGAACCTTCACTTTTTCGTCACGCACGGCAGTGGAATCGATGCGCGCGGGCGGTTCCATTGCCACCATGGCTACCAGTTGCAGCAAGTGATTCTGCACCATGTCCTTCAGCGCGCCGACCCCGTCATAATAGGATACGCGCCCTTCCAGCCCCACCGTTTCGCCCACAGTGATTTGCACATGGTCGATGGCGCCCGAATTCCACAACGGTTCGAACAACATATTGCCAAAGCGCAAGGCCAGCAGGTTCTGGACGGTTTCCTTGCCCAGATAATGATCGACACGGAATATCCGCTCCTCATCGAAAATCGTCGCCATGACTTCGTTGACTTCGCGGGAGGAAGGCAGGTCGTGGCCGATCGGTTTTTCCATGGCGATGCGGCTGTTTGGACTGGTCAGTCCAGCGCGTTGCAATGCCTGCGCGGTCGGCGCGAACAGGGACGGTGGCGTAGACAGGTAAATGGCAAAGCCCTTGTCCTGTCGCCCCTTCACTCGCTCGGCGAGTGCTGCGAACTGATCGTCATTGCCGACATTGGCCACGCAATAGATGATCGCGCCGACAAATTTTGCCGCACGCGCACTGTCGTACAGGCCTTCTGCAAGAAATTCCTGCAGCGTTTTGTCGATGTCCTTGCGGAAGGCCGCATCGTCCAGTTCCGAACGCCCCGATGCAACGATCAGAAAATCTTCAGGCAACAGATTGTCCCCCATAAGATTATAGAGCGAGGGGAATATCATCCGATGAGCGAGGTCTCCGGTCGCGCCGAAGAGAATAAACGTGCCAGATGAAACGGTCAAAAGGACTACCTTTACCGGTTAGAGTGTTATCATGTCTGCACGAAACTAGGCATAGACCCGCTTTGTGTGCAGCCGCAACAAAAACCGGGCACGGCGGCAACCAAAAAATTTGTGCTGACAGGTCGGGATGTGTTGCCAGTCCGCCATCGCTCGGTTAGAGCCGAACGTATTACCGTGATGGCGCTGCAATTGTAGCGCCATCGACTGGCCATGCGGGCGTGGTGGAATTGGTAGACGCGCGGGATTCAAAAACTTTTGAAAATCAAAAAATTCTTGCAAATACGTCGGTTTTTAGCCATATTTCTCGCCAGAAGGACTAGCGCACTGCTAGCACAAAATGGCATCGGATGGCGCGATGGCGACACGGCACTCTCTGCTGGACAACAAGGTTCAGCTCTACATGCGGCCCAACAGTCCGCACTGGCAAACTTCCTGTTCGATTGCCGGAAAACAGCGCCGCACTTCGACCAAAGAGGAAAGCCTCTCGCGCGCCAAGGATGTTGCGCGCGACTGGTATCTTGGCTTGATGGGAAAATACCGCGCCGGTGAATTGAAGGAAGGCGTGACCTTCCGCACGGCGGCGGAGCATTTCGTCAAAGAGTTCGAGGTCATCACCGAGGGCGAGCGCAACAAGGAATATATCAAAAGCCTCTCGATCTCGCTCAATGTTCACCTGTTGCCCTTCATGGGCGACCGCGTGGTGACCGACATCACCCCCGGACTTGTCCAGGAATACCGCGTCCACCGGATGACGTCGCGGATCGACAAAAAGACCGGCCTGCCCAAGCGGCCTTCGCGGTCAACGATGCACCACGAAATCATCGCCCTGCGGCATGTCCTCAAGACCGCCAACCGTCACGGATGGCTGCCCTATCTGCCCGACATTTCGGCCCCCTATAAAATGTCGGGTAAGATCGCCCATCGCGCTTGGTTTTCGCCCGAGGAATATAAGGTATTCTACAAGGCGACGGGCGAGCGAGCCAAAAATCCGAAAAAGGAGCGTTGGCGGTCCGCTTGCGAGGATTTGCACGACTATGTGTTGTTCATGGTCAACAGCGGTCTTCGCCCCGATGAGGCCAAGCGCATCGAGCTACGAGACATCGACATTGTTGCCGATGGGCCGGGCAACGAGGAAATCCTACACATCGCCGTTCGCGGCAAGCGCGGCGTCGGTTTTTGCAAGACGATGCCCGGTGCCGTGATTCCGTTCAAACGGATGAAGGAGCGGCACAGCATGGAGCCTAATCAGCTCCTGTTCCCAAAGATTCAGCGTGAACTCTTCAACACGCTCCTCGACGAACTCGGCATGAAACATGATCGCGAGGGAAACCCTCGAACCAGCTACAGCTTGCGACATACCTACATCTGTTTCCGGTTGATGGAGGGAGCCGACATCTATCAGGTTGCGAAAAACTGTCGCACCAGCGTCGAGATGATCGAGAAATACTATGCGTCGCACATCAAGAACATGCTTGATGCTTCGGCGATCAATGTGCGCCGCGTCAGATAGGCCGAGCATTCGCGTGGCCGACCCTTTTTGTGGCATTAGTCCATCAAATCAGTTGGCTAAAATTTTTTCCGCGTCTATGGGTTTCGCTCGCGTGCCCCCGTGGTGGAACTGGTAGACGCGCCGCACTCAAAATGCGGTTCCGCAAGGAGTGCCCGTTCGATTCGGGCCGGGGGCACCATCTTCACATGAGCCAAAAGCGGCCCAGAACTGGGCTTTGGATCATGTTTGATCGGGGTGAAATGAACCCGAACGGGCATCACCCCAAACCTGCGAAATGACAGCCGAACGCCTGTCATGCTGGCCACCAGAATCCCGGACGGGATTCGGCCATCGCCACTGAATGAAACCCGCGCAGCGTGGCTTACGTTCCGCCTGTATTCCGATACGCCGCTGGCGATCCAAAAGTGGGGGCGTACAACCTCCACCAACCCTCAATATCATCCCGAGTTTACGCGGGG
>JAENVZ010000194.1 GCA_016650315.1 Alphaproteobacteria bacterium
CCCAGGCCAGCGCAAAGGCCAAGGGCAGGCTGACCGCCACCGCCACGCCGCTCACCTTGAGCGAAAGGGCAATGATGTCCCAATCGTCCGGTGCAAGCAACGTCATCGCGCTGCCGATGCAAAGCCATAGCGGGCGAAAATAGCTCTGCCCTGACGCGAGATCAGGAACGCTCGGAACGCTGCCGCATCGGGACTGCTTGCGGTTTTCAGTAACGCGACCGAATAGGTGATCGGCGGGTGGCTGTCGTCAGGAAACGCACCGATGACCATGACCTTGCGTGATGCCCGCGCGTCGGTGGCATAAACAATGCCAAACGGCGCCGCTCCACGTTCGACCAGCGCCAGCGCCGCGCGCACATTTTCAGCGCGCGCCAATCTGGGTTCGACACTGTTCCACACATCAAGGGACATCAGCGCCGCCTTGCCATATTTACCAGCTGGCACGGCATCAGGATCGGCCATCGCCAATCGGCCTTTTCCCAGCAGCCGCGCCAAAGGAAAGCCTTTGCGGATCGCCACCTTTGCTCGCATCCCTGCCGGAGCGATCAGCACCAGCCGGTTGGCGAGAAAGGACAAGCGCGTTTCCGGGCGAATCAACCCTTTTTCCGCAAGCCGATCCATCCAGAATTCATCCGCGGAAATGAAAATATCCGCCGCTGCGCCTGCCTCGATTTGCCGCGCCAGGGCCGATGATGCGGCAAAGGACAGCACTGGCTTTTCATGTCCTTTCGCCACCCATGCCGCCGCCGCCGCCGTCAGGGATTCCTGCAGACTGGCCGCCGCCAGCACCAGGGGAGGCCGTTCACCCGCGACAACTGGCGAAAGCGCTATACAGAACAGCGCCATCGCCGACAGCAGATATTTCACGATCCGAATCACACACTTCCCCGTTCCACTATATTTCAACGTATATAGCGAAACGGGGAACACTCAACTATCAGGGCGCTCCTGCCGGAACGGCAATGGTTTGGGTCGCAACTCGGTTAAAAGACCATCAAGGGGCGGACCTTGCGCAGCATCGGCACAACATCGTTCCAGTCCGCGATAGCCCTGTAATATTGCCGTCCCAAGCGGCGACAGCCGCGCGCCGCCGCCATGACTGCCCCCTGCGGAGGTTTCAACCAGTGGCGCGCGCCAGCACCGGTTCATGACATCGACCAACAGCCATGTGCGCCTGTAGCTCATGCCCAGCGCTCGTCCGGCGGCCGAAATGGATCCTTCTTTCGCAATGGCTTCCAGAAGGTCGGCCTTGCCCGGCCCCATGGCGATTTCGTCGTGACAATAGATCTGTATCTTGATCTTCAGCGGACCATCCTGAATCATGCCGCCCTCCCGTCATACCGGCCAATCACAAGGGCAGGAACGCCCCGACAATCCAGCGCTCTTCGGCCCGTAATACGCCCCATGCCCGGGCGGCAGCACGGCTGTCCATCGCCTCTACCCCTATGCCCCGCTCTTCCATCGAACGGACAAAGGCGCGGGAGGGATGGACCAGCGCGCCCCCCGTACCCAGCAGCAGGAATTCCGGGATCGGGTCAAGCGCGATCAGATCTGCAATATCCGCAATGCCCAAGTTTTCGACTGGCGGCGCGTTCCAGGGAACGGCCCGATCCGGTGTCAGCATCAGGCCATCAGGAAAGACTGTATCATGCACGCGAAACCCGGCCCCCGAAAAGCCGGTAATGACCGGCCCCGGCGCGTCGGGATCACGATGCAATTCCATCATTGATCGCCCATGGGCTCCGCGCGGCCAATCCGTTCCGCACCCACCGCCGGCCCCGTTTCCTTGGGCACGAAGCTATGCGGTCCGACCTTGGCCCATACCAATATGGGTGCGGCCATATAGACCGACGAATAGGTGCCGATGAAAATGCCAAGCAGCATTGCAGCAGTGAAGCCGAAAATCACTTCGGGTCCCCATATCAGCAGCGCGGCCAGCGCAACGATCATGGTGAGCGAAGTCATGATCGTCCGGGCCAGCGTTTCATTGACCGACAGATCCAGGATCGGCACGATCTCCATCTTGCGGTATTTACGCAAATTCTCCCGAATGCGGTCATAGACGACGATGGTATCGTTGAGCGAATAGCCGATGATGGTCAGAACGGCGGCAACGATATTGAGGTCGAATTCAAGCTGCGTCAGGGCAAAAAAGCCGAAAGTCAGCGACACGTCATGCAGCAATGCGAACAGCGCGCCGACGCCGAACTGCCATTCGAAGCGGAACCAGATATAGATGGAAATGGCGATCATCGCGAACAGCATGGCATAAGCGCCCGTGCGAAACAGTTCGCCCGACACCTTGCCCGACACCGCATCGACGCTGCCGAATTTCGCGCCGGGATAGCCGGTGCTCACTGCTTTTTTAAGCGCGATGGCCGCCTTGTTCGAAGCGCCCTCCCCACCTTGCGGCAAGGGGGTACGGATGGTCACGTCATTGGGTCCACCGAATTGCTGGATCGTGGTATCGCCAAGGCCAAGCGCACCGACCCGCTTGCGCAGATCATCCAGATTGGGTGGTTGCTGGAATGTGACGCGCACCATCTGACCGCCGACGAAATCGACGCCAAGGTTGAGGCCCCTGACCGCAACCAGCGCGATGGATGCTGCGATCATTAAAAAGCTGATCGCCATGGCGACATTTCGCCATTTCAGAAAGCCGATATTGGTGTTTTCCGGGACAAGTTTCAAAAGTCGCATGGTCTTCCTCGCCCCCTTATATCACAAGCTGCGTAGGCCGCTTGCGCAACCAGAAACTGACCAGCATCCGCGACACGGTGACCGCGGTGAATACGCTGGTGATGATGCCGATGACCAGCACCACGGCAAAACCCCGCACCGGACCAGAACCGAAATAAAACATCAGCACAGCGGCGATGACATTGGTGATATTGGCGTCGAAAATAGCGCGGCTGGCTTCCTTGTAGCCCACTTCAATGGTCTGGATGATGCCGCGCCCTCGCCGCTGCTCCTCGCGGATGCGTTCGTTGATCAGCACGTTCGCATCGACCGCCGCGCCAACGGTGAGCACAAAGCCCGCAATACCCGGCAACGTCAACGTGGCGTTAAAAATCGCCATAATGCCAATAATCAGCAATATGTTGATGATCAGCGCGATGTTCGCATAAACGCCAAAGCGGCCATAGGTCACGATCATGAAGATCAGCACCGCGATCGTTGCGATCATGCAGGCAAGTACGCCCTTGCGGATCGAGTCTGCGCCAAGATCCGGTCCGACCGTGCGTTCCTCCACCACCGTCAACCCGACAGGCAGCTTGCCCGAACGCAGCGCGATGGATAACTCGTTGGCGCTTGCGACAGTGAAGCTGCCCGAAATCTGGGCCGACCCGCCCAATATGGGTTCATTGATATTGGGCGCCGACAACACCGTGCCGTCCAGTATGATAGCAAACGGACGGTTGACGTTCTCGGTCGTCACGCGCGCGAATTTGCGTCCCCCTGCGCCATCGAAGCGGATATTGACCACCGCTTCATTCGTCTGCTGATCATAGCCTTGCTGCGCGTCGATCAGCTGGTCGCCGCTGATCATCACCTGCCGCTTGACCGCGATGACGGGTATGCCCGAAGAATTGGTGGGATAAGGCAGGATTTCGCTGCCAACCGGCGCGCGACCCTGCGCCATTTCGGCGGGATCGGCAGTGACGTCCACAAGCTTGAATTCCAGCTTCGCCGTCTTGCCAAGCAAGGATTTCAACGCTTCTGGATTCTGAAGGCCCGGCACCTGAACCACAATCCGGTTCGCACCCTGGCGAATGATCGTGGGTTCCTTGGTCCCCATTTCGTCGATACGCTTGCGGATCACCTCAGTCGCCACTTCCATGGCGCTTTCGACTGCGGCATCCAGACCGAAAGCGGTTGGCGTCATCACGACGGTGCTGCTGTCGACGACAGCCACATCCCAATCGCGCTTGCCCGTCATGCCTGCGCCTTGCGTCAGAGAACGAATGCGTTCGACCGCTGCATCGACCTGCGCGCCATCCCGTACCATGAAGGACAGTTTACCTTCACGGCGCGAAATATCGCCGATGGAAATCTTTGGATCGCCCCGGCGCATTTCGGTGCGCAGGGTTTCTTCCATATTTTCCAGCCGCTGCTTGGCGACGTCATTCGTATCCGCTTCCAGAAGGATATGACTGCCGCCCGACAGATCGAGTCCCAGGTTGATTCGCGCCTGCATGGCCGATGGCAATCGGTTGACCAGCGTATCGGGCAGGAAACTCGGAATGGAATAAAGGACGCCGACAACAAGCGTCAGCGTAACCAACCATATCTTCCAGCGGGGAAAATCAAGCATGGTGGATTAATCGTTCGCCGGCTTGACGCTGCCCGGCTGGACAACATCGGACAGCGTCGATTTGACGACCTTCACCTTGACGCCCACAGCGATTTCGACGTCGGCATAGGTTTCGTCAACGCGCAAAACCTTGCCAACCAGACCGCCTGCGGTGATGATCTGATCGCCCTTCTTCACTGATGCGATCGTCGCGCGATGGTCCTTCATTTTTTTCTGCTGCGGACGGATCAGCAGGAAATAGAAGACCACGAAAATCAGGACGAGCGGCAACATCTGAACAATGAAGCTCGCGCCACCGGCACCGGCTGCACCACTGGTCTGGGCAAAGGCAGAAGATATGAACATGAAAAGTGTCTCGATTCCGAAGGGAACTGGTTTATGGATTTCGCCCAATAGCAAGGGCGGGCGGCTATCACAAACAAGAACGGTAACGCAACCTGATAAGGGGGATCACAAAATTCCGACACAGGCCGCCATCGCTCTTGCAACACTGCGCTGATCGGCCTAAACGCCGCCCCTCTGGTCGGGGCGTAGCGCAGCCTGGTAGCGCATCACACTGGGGGTGTGGGGGTCGGAGGTTCGAATCCTCTCGCCCCGACCAAATATTTTTCCCTGCTTTGCCAATGGCATGAATCGACCCAAACCACGCAGGAATCTTGATCCATGACCTACCGCCAGCCAGCCGAATGGGCCAGCCATGACTGGGTATGGATCGGCTTTCCCAGCAATCCCGCCGAATGGCCCGATGCGTTCGATAACGCCCGCCAACAGATAGCAGCATTTGCCAACGCCGTGTATGCGGGCGGCAAGGGCGAGGAAGTACGCCTTGTCGCGGCGGACGCCGCCTCCGCCGATGCCGCGCGCGCGTTGGTCGATGACGGGGTCATCGTCCAGACATTGCCCTTTGGCGACGTCTGGCTGCGCGATACCGGGCCGATCGCGTTGAAGAACGGCGATGCACGCGCACTCGCCGATTTCGACTTCAATGGTTGGGGGGGCAGCTATGACATGCCCGGTGACAGGGATATTGGCGCACTGCTGGCTGCGCAGACGGACCTTCCCTGCGCGAAGAACCACTGGATATTCGAGGGCGGTGCGGTTGATACCGACGGCACCGGCCTTGCCGTCACCACCGAACAATGTCTGCTCAACCCCAATCGCAATCCGACACTCGACCGGCGCAAGATCGAAACGCTGCTGGCGGGCAGCCTTGGCTATAGTGACATTCTCTGGTTGGGCGATGGATTGATCAATGACCATACCGACGGCCATGTCGACAATCTGGCGCGCTTTGTCGGCAAAGGGTTGCTCGCCCTTCCTGACCCTGCAGGCGATGACGATCCCAACACGGCGATCTACGCCGACGCCAAGGCACGCGCCCGCGCTTTCGGACTGGAAGTCGTTCCCATGCCTTCCCCCGGTCTTGTCCGGCGCGACGGCGATATCGTTCCGGCCAGCTATATGAATTTCTACATCGGCAATGCTGCCGTGGTCGTGCCCCTTTACGGGCAGCCCAATGACCAGGCCGCGCTTGATGCGTTAAAGCCCTTTTTTCCCGGACGAGAGGTTGTCGGCTTGATGAGCGACGCCATTTTGACCGGCGGCGGCAGTTTTCACTGCATCAGCCAGCATATGCCGATCTGACCATGGCAGAATTCCTGGTCCGCACCCTTTTATCAGGCCTGATCGTCGCGGCGGTGGCCCTGATCGCACGCAAGAACCCCGCGGCGGGCGCGCTCATCATGTCGCTGCCCTTGCTGTCCATTCTTGCCATGATCTGGTTGTGGCATGACACGGGCGACAGGATGCGCCTTGCCGATCATGCCGAAGCGACATTCTTCTATGTCCTGCCGACCTTGCCGATGTTTCTGCTGTTGCCGTGGATGCTGCGCCATGGGCTGAATGTCTGGGTGGCATTACTGCTGGGTTGTGCGCTGACTTTTCTGCTCTATCTGGTTACTATCGCCATCGCCGCGCGTTTTGGCATCCGGTTATAAGGTTGGTCATGGCCCAGGTAACAGTCGCTGCTCTGCAACTCGCCCTTTCCGATGATGTGGACGACAATATCGCCGCTGTCTCTACGCTGGTGCGTCAGGCCGCTGCGCGCGGCGCGAAGATCGTGCTGCCGCCCGAATTGTTCGAAGGGCCCTATTTCTGCAAGGTTGAGGATGAAGCTCTGTTCGCCAGAGCTCGGCCAGTTGGCGAACATCCCGCCGTGCTGGCGATGCAAACGCTGGCGGCGGAATTGGGCATCTATATCCCCACCAGCTTTTTCGAACGCGATGGCCAGCATCATTATAATGCGCTCGCCATGATTGATGACGCGGGCGAAATCATGGGCGTCTATCGCAAGAGCCACATTCCCGATGGCCCCGGTTATGAGGAAAAATATTATTTCCGACCGGGCAATACGGGCTTCAAGGTTTGGAAAACCCGATACGGCACCATCGGCGTCGGCAAATGCTGGGATCAATGGTATCCTGAAACGGCACGGATCATGGCGCTGATGGGCGCCGAAATGCTTTTTTTTCCAACCGCGATCGGGTCAGAACCCTATGATGCGGAATTGGATACCAGCCGCATGTGGCGGCGCGCGATGGTCGGTCATGCCGTATCCAACGTCATGCCGGTGGTCGCCGCCAATCGTATCGGCGATGAAGACGGCCAACGTTTCTATGGCCACAGTTTCATAACCGACGAATGGGGCGATCTGGTTTCAGAAGTTGGCGCGCAGGACACAGGCGCGCTGGTTGCCACGATCGACCTGGACCGTGCGCGCAGGCATCGAGCCGGCATGGGATTTTTCCGGGACCGGCGGCCTGATCTTTACGGCCGGCTGACGCAGGATATTTGAAGGCAGATACAAAGCGGATAGAGGCACACGGTATAACTTTCGCTACGCCGTGACTTTGCTCTGTCATTCACCCGACCTATAGAGACACGTTAATGGGCATCTTTTCCAGTATTGGAGCCAAGAATTGAGCAAGATACTAGTCATCGGCGCAGGTGGCGTCGGGTCCGTAGCCGTCCACAAGATGGCCATGAATTCCGATATTTTCAGCGATATCACACTGGCCAGCCGACGGGTCGCAAAATGCGATGCTGTCGCGGAATCGGTCAAGCAGCGCACAGGCGTTGTCATTCATACAGCGCAAGTCGATGCCGACGATGTGGAGGCAACGGCAGCGCTGATCGCCAGGGTTCAGCCAAAGCTCGTCGTCAATCTGGCGCTGCCCTATCAGGACCTTTCCATCATGGAGGCGTGCCTGAAAACCGGCGTTCATTATATGGACACTGCCAATTACGAACCCCGCGACGAGGCAAAGTTCGAATATCACTGGCAATGGGCCTATCAGGAACGGTTTAAAGAAGCCGGGCTGATGGCCCTGCTGGGATCAGGCTTCGATCCCGGCGTGACCAGCGTATTTGCGACCTATTTGAAGAAGCATCATCTCGACCGCATCGACACGCTCGACATTCTCGATTGCAATGGCGGCGATCATGGCCAGCATTTCGCCACCAACTTCAACCCGGAAATCAACATCCGGGAAGTGACCGCCGTTGCCCGGCACTGGGAAAATGGCGACTGGGTGGAAACCCCGCCCCTGTCGCACAAGCAGAGTTTCGATTTCGATCAGGTCGGGCCAAAGAACATGTACCTCATGTATCATGAGGAACTGGAGTCCCTGAAAACGCACTTGCCGGAAATCAAGCGCATCCGGTTCTGGATGACCTTTGGCGACGCGTATCTCAAACATCTTGAAGTGCTGCAGAATGTCGGCATGACGCGGATCGACCCGGTGATGTACGAAGGCCGCGAAATCATTCCGCTCCAATTCCTCAAGGCCGTGCTGCCCGAACCGGCCAGCCTGGGCGTGACCACCAAGGGCAAGACCAATATCGGCGACATCGCAACGGGACAGAAGGATGGCGAACCCAAAACCTTCTACATCTCCAATATATGCGACCATGAAGAGGCCTATGCCGAAACCGGCAATCAGGCGGTCAGCTATACCACCGGCGTTCCCGCGATGATCGGCGCGGCGATGATTCTGACCGGTGCGTGGGCGGGCAAAGGCGTGTTCAACATGGAACAGTTCGATCCCGACCCCTTCATGGACATGCTGAACAAGCATGGCTTGCCGTGGCAGGTGAAGGAATTGGGCGGGCCGCTGGATTTTTGATCTGACCATGGAAACCAGAGCCGGCGATCCCGGGGCGTTCGCGCATTTCGACCTGAACCGCGTCCCCTCCCCCAGTTTCGTGGTGGATGAGGCGGCGGTGCGGCGCAATCTGGCGATCCTCAAGGATGTGCGTGACCGCTCCGGCATCAGGATGCTGGCGGCACTCAAGGCCTTCTCCATGTGGTCGCTGGGTGGGGTCGTTGCCGAATATCTCGACGGCGTCTGTGCTTCGGGTATTTTCGAAGCGCGACTGGGGCGCGACTATTATGCCGGTCCCAACCAGGATAAAGAGGTCGCCACCTATTGCGCTGGCTACAAGGCGGACGATCTGCGTGCTATCCTTGGCTTGTCGGATCACGTTATCTTCAACAGCCCGGCGCAGATTGCACGCTTCCGTCCGATCATCGAAGACGCGCGGCGGGACGGCAAAAAGTTCGATATTGGCCTGCGCATCAATCCCGAACATCGTGAGGGCGAGGTCGAAAAATACGACCCCTGCCAGTTGCACAGTCGCCTGGGCCACCCGATCAGCCAACTGGGCGCTGCCGATCTGGAGGGGGTGTCCGGCCTGCATTTCCATACGCTGTGCGAACAGGATTTTCTGCCGCTGGAACGAACATGGGCGGCGGTCGAACCCGTTATCCGACCCTATCTGGGCCAACTCACATGGCTGAATTTCGGCGGCGGGCATCATATCACCCGCGCTGATTACCAGCGGGAGGCACTGATCGCTTTCCTGAAGCGAATCCGGCAGGAAACCGGCCTTGATCTGTATCTCGAACCCGGCGAGGCGGTGGCGCTCGACGCGGGCATCCTTGTCGGCGAGATACTCGACGTCATGGACAATGCTATGCCGGTCGCCATCACCGACATCAGCGCGACCTGCCACATGCCCGACGTGATTGAGGCGCCCTATCGTCCGGCCATGCTCGACGAGCGGCAAGACGGCCCATTGGTGCGGCTAGGCGGCCCGTCCTGTCTGGCAGGTGATATTATCGGTGATTATCGCCTTCCCGCCACGGCTCATCCCGGCCAACGGATCGCCTTTCTGGATCAGGCGCATTATTCGATGGTGAAGACCAATACGTTCAACGGCGTGCCATTGCCGTCCATCTATCTGTGGAACAGCCAAACCGACGCATTGCGCGAAATTCGCAGCTTTGGCTATGACGATTTCCGCAATCGCCTTTCATGACAGTTTTGTGACAGTCTTTTTTTGACCCTCAGGGTTTACAGCGGGGTCCTGCATTTATATATCGCACCCCTGCTGCCCCATGGGACTTCCACCGCAAGGCAGCCTAACTGCTAATAACGAACCCACTGGAGGTCCCTTGAATTGTCCAAGCATCATAGCGCGCTGGGGATAGCTACTGCCCTCAATCCGGTCGATCCGGTAACGCTTTTTCGTCCGCAGGCTGCACGCCGCGCTGCCCAATTCTTCGTTCAGAAGTTTCCAGGCAAGTCGCTCTATGCAGTCAAGGCGAATCCTTCGCCCGAGCTTATGATGACGCTCTGGGATAGCGGGATCACGCATTATGACGTCGCCTCAATTGCCGAGGTGCGGCTGGTCGCCCGCGTTCTGCCAGAAGCCACGCTGTGCTTCATGCACCCGGTCAAGTCCGAAGAGGCCATTGCCGAGGCCTATCATCAGCATGGCGTGCGCGTCTTCTCCCTCGACACGATGGAGGAACTGGACAAGATCATGCGGGCGACGAACAACGCGACGGACTTGTATCTGTGCGTTCGCCTGCGCGTGTCATCCGATTATTCGAAGCTGAGCCTTGCGTCAAAATTCGGCGTGGAAGTGGGCGACGCCAAGGAATTGCTGATGGCCACCCGCCAGGCTGCCGATGCGCTGGGCATCTGCTTCCATGTCGGCAGCCAGGCGATGACGCCCCATGCCTATACGCAGGCCATGGAGCGCGTCCGCATGGCCATCGTCGATGCGTCAGTCACAGTCGACATCATCGATGTCGGCGGGGGTTTCCCATCGGTTTATCCGGGCATGGAACCGCCCGCGCTCGAACTCTATTTCGACGCCATCGACCGCGCCTTCGAAAGCCTGCCGATCAGCTATTCGGCTGAACTGTGGTGCGAACCGGGCCGCGCGCTGGCGGCGGAATATAGCAGCCTGATCGTGCGGGTAGAACGCCGCCGGGATGAAGAACTCTATATCAACGACGGCGCCTATGGTGCGCTGTTCGATGCAGCGCATCTTGGCTGGCGTTTCCCGGTCAAGTTGCTCCGGGAACAGGGCAGCGCGGCAGAGCTGGCGGACTTCAGCTTTTATGGCCCAACCTGCGATGATATGGACCATATGGCTGGGCCGTTTTCTCTGCCCGCCGACATCAAGGCTGGAGACTATATCGAAATCGGCATGCTGGGTGCCTATGGTTGCGCGATGCGGACCGCGTTCAATGGCTTTGGTTCGGGCGCGGTGCATGAAGTCACCGACGAGCCAATGGAAAGCCTGTACCGCGAAACCGTTGAGCCGCTACGCCGCCCCGCCACAGTCGTGTCGATCAATCGCTGATATAAGTTTTATTTGACAACTTAATTGCCATTGGGCATCCTCCTGTTCGAAAGAGCAAGGGGATGCCCAATGTCGATGCCTATTCTCGCACCCGCCGCCGCGTTGATTGTCTGGTCTATCATTATGCTGCTCTGGGCATTGGCGACGCGCCTGCCTGCAGTGACCAAGCTGAAGATCCCGCCTGAGCGGGCAGTAGGCGGACGAGGCAGCGACCTTGATGGCGTGCTACCGCGAAATATCCAGTGGAAAGCCCATAATTACAATCACCTGATGGAACAGCCGACGCTGTTTTACGCGGTCGTCATCATCCTGGCGTTGCTGGGTCATGGTGCGGGCTTCAATCTGTGGCTCGCCTGGGCCTATCTGGCCTTGCGGATCGCGCACAGCCTGTGGCAGGCGATCATCAATACGATCCCGGTGCGGCTGTCGCTGTTCACATTGTCGTCGATTGTGCTGCTGATCCTGTCAATCAATGCGCTGAGGGCAGCGTTGACCGTTTGAATACCCCCACCAACTCCACATGGGTTGACCAGCGGAACTGGCCCACCGGTTTCACGGTGTCCAGCGCATAACCCGCCTCGGTCAGTAGCTTTGCGTCACGAGCAAAGCTGCCGGGGTTGCAGGAGATATAGGCAATGACCGGCACGTCCGATTGGGTGAGTTGCAGCACCTGATCGCGCGCACCGGCGCGGGGTGGGTCGAGGATGATGGCTTCGAAGCGGTTGAGTTCGGCGGGGATCAATGGGCGGCGGAAAAGGTCGCGGTGATCGCCGGCAAACTTGCGCCCTGACCGGTTGGCGGCAGATGTGAGGGACAGCACCAGATCGCGTGCCGCCTCCGCCGCGTAGACGGCCTTGCCCTTCCCCACTGACAGGGCGAAGGTGCCAAGGCCGCTGAACAGGTCCGCGATGACGGCGGCGTTGACCGTGGCGGCACGGACAACATCGACCAGAGCCGCCTCCCCATCCGCCGTCGCCTGTAGAAAAGCAAAAGGCGGAAAGGATACCGGCACATCGCCAAAGCTGACCGTCACCGGCTCTGGCTCCCAACGAATTTGCGGACCATCGCCTTCATCGATGCAAAGGCGGGCTAGACCGTACTCCTGCGCGAATGCTGTCAAGCGTTCGGCGGTTTCCAACCCATCGGCCCCGACATTTTCGAGCAACAGGTCAATGCCCTGATCAGTCAGCGTCATGCGAACATGCGCGGCGCGGCGATCCTCGACCAGACCGATCAGCAGCCCCCGCAACGGCGCGACCAGTGCGAAGAGCAAAGGGTGCAGAATATCGCACATCGCCATATCGACGATGCGATGGCTGTTTTCGCTGGAAAAGCCGATATGCAGTTTCTTGCCGAAACGCGCAGCGCGCAGAGAGGCGCGGCGGCGGCTATGCGGCGGGGAAACATAGGCAGGCAGCACCTCGCGCGCCTCCACCCCCTGCCCCACCAGCGCGCCCGCTACCCGGTCGCGCACATAGGTGGCAAGGCTGTCCTCATCGAGATGCTGAAGCTGGCACCCGCCGCACAGCGGAAAATGCTTGCAGGAAGGCTCGACATGATGCGGCCCAAGAATCAGGCCACCGTCAGAGGCAATCTGATCGCCCGGCGCGCTGAGCGGCACATGGCGGCCATCGGCGGTAACGCCGTCGCCCTTGGCGGCGATACGGATAATTTCATTGGGGTTAACCATAAGGCTTGGATGCTCGCCTATCTTAAATCCGTTCGCGTCGAGCGAAGTCGAGACACGTTTGCGCCAAGTCAGCATCCCTCGACTTCGCTCGGGACCAACGGATGACGTTTGAAAATAGAGAAATACTCATCCGCATCACAGACAGTCAGCTAGCGCAGCGGGAATATGCGAAATGAGGTCGTCCGCCACAAGTGCGGGGCCTGCGCGTCTGGCTGCCTCGGCATGGATCCAGACGGCATTGCGGGCGGCAACCAGCGGATCGCGGGTCGTTGCAAGCTGCGCAGTGCACATGCCCGCAAGCACATCTCCCGTACCGGCGGATGAGAGCCAGGGTGACGCGGGTGGTGCGATCCATGCCTGACCATCGGGCGCGGCTATAACGGTATCAGCGCCCTTGTAGATGACGATGCTGTTGCTCTTCACCGATGCTTTCCGTGCACGTTCAACCTTGCTGCCCTCTATATTGCCGAAAAGACGGACGAACTCACCCTCATGCGGGGTCAGGATGGGGCGATGCGGCAGGGCGCACAGCCGATCCACGCCACGATCGGCCAGCAACACGAGCGCGTCAGCGTCCAGCACGAGCGGATGACCACTATTCAGCGCTGATTCCAGTCGTGTCCATGCGTCCTCATCACGACCAAGGCCCGGACCGATCAGGACGGCAGCGATACGTTCATCGGCCAATATGTCGCGCACGGCATAATGATCGGGCGCGTGCGTCTGGACAATGGCATGGGTCGCGGGGTGTCCGGTCGATTTGCCCAGATATTTGATATAGCCCGCACCCGTCCGCGCAGCCGCTTCCGCCGCCAATATGCCCGCGCCCGCCATATAGCCGCCGACTATGGCGGCAAGGCCCCGGTTATATTTGTGGCTGGCCGCACTTGGTGCGGCAATGTTTGGCCGGGATAGCCGATGAAGAGCGCCGCCCGATGCGTCAATGCCGATGTCGGCGCAGACCAGTTGGGCAAAGCAACTCGCTCCGGGCTGAAGGAAGTGCGAAACCTTGTACGCCCCCAACGTGATACACAGGTCGAAATGCGGCACCGGGGACAGGCAAGCGCCCGTGTCGCTATCCATGCCGCTGGGCACGTCAATGGCAAAGCTGTGCTTCGCCTTGCTGACAAGGCCGATGAGGCGGGCGGACAGCTTCTTGTCCAATCCGCGAGTCAGGCCGGTGCCGAACAGGGCATCGACCAGTTGCATTGCCGGTTTGGTGGTCGCAATGTCCTCGACTGGGCCATTCCATGCTTTACGCGCCAGACGCGAGGAGGCGGTTGTGCTTTCGCCGGTCGCTGCGACCCGGACGGGCACGCCATGCTCTGCCAATATGCGCGCAATGACGAAACCATCGCCGCCATTATTGCCGGGTCCACAAAGAACCAACGTGCTATGACGCGACCCAACGCGCCAGATATATTCTGCTGCCGCCACGCCCGCCCGTTCCATAACGTCATATTCGGGAACACCGCTGGCGAACAGGCGCTGCTCCGCCTCCACCATCTGTGCTGCCGTCAATAGGGGTGCGTCCGGCATAATCCCTCAGTCGGCCGTCGGACCGATCGTCGCGGGAAACCGATAGCGATCCCCATCGACATCGACATCGATCATGTTTTCCGCCGCAATCGATAGCCGGACCTGCTGCGCGCCATCGGCAGGGATGACACCCCGGCCATCGCGCACGATGCGGAAACGACGGAAGCCACCGTCAGGATGGTGCATGACGAGAAGCGGCCCCTCTGAACCATCGACGCGCTCCAGCAAGCAGCTTTGCGTCATTTCGCCAGCCCCGCCAACGGCGCAAAACAGCTTGCCTTCAACATCAGCGGTGGTTTCAGGCACATCGTTGCTGGAATTGCAGCCCGCAAGAACCAGCGTCAGAACCGCAGCACTAAATATCCGCATAGACATGGGTTTCGGCCTTTGCTCCAGGATGCGTAACCGCACCCTTATAGGCAGGACCCACATTCTGTGCATAGCGCCACAGCGCCCCTGATTGATAATCATTGGTGCGGGGCTGCCAAGCCTTGCGGCGTTCGGCCAGCACGGATTCCTCCACCATCAGGTTGATGGTGCCCGCTTCGGCGTCGATGGCGATGATGTCACCTTCTTCGACCAGAGCAATAGGACCGCCATCGGCCGCTTCAGGACCGACATGGCCGATGCAAAAGCCACGTGTCGCGCCGGAAAAACGCCCATCGGTGATCAGGGCCACGCTTTCGCCCATGCCCTGTCCATAGAGCGCGGCCGTGGTGGACAGCATTTCGCGCATACCGGGGCCGCCCTTTGGCCCTTCATAACGGATGACGATGACCGATCCTTCGCTGATCTTGCGTGCTTCAACGGCGGCGAAGCAGTCTTCCTCGCAATCGAACACCTGGGCAGGGCCAGTGAATTGCAGCCGATCCATGCCCGCAACCTTCACGATCGCACCGTCAGGCGCCATCGAACCGCGCAGACCCACGACGCCGCCTGTCGGACTGATCGGCGCCTTCGCGTCGTAAATCACCTTCTGATCAGGGTTCCAGGTCACTTGCTCGATATTTTCGGCCAGAGTCTTGCCGGTCACAGTCAGGCAGTCACCATGCAGCAAGCCCTCACTCAGCAAGGTCTTCATCAACATATAGACGCCGCCCGCTTCATACATGTCCTTGGCGACATAACGGCCACCGGGCTGCAGATCGGCGATGTAAGGCGTGGTCTTGAATATTTCGGCCACGTCGAACAGGTCGAAATCGATCCCCGCCTCATGCGCCATGGCAGGCAAGTGCAGGCCACCATTGGTGGAACCGCCGGTCGCGGCCACTATGCGAGCGGCATTCTCGAACGCTTCGCGGGTGCAAATGTCGCGCGGACGGATGTTGCGGGCCAAAAGCTCCATCACCTGTTCGCCCGCCGCCAGCGCGATTTCCTCACGGGTCTTGTAGGCCGCTGGGGCCATGTTGCTGTTGGGAAGCGACAGGCCAATCGCCTCGCCCACACACGCCATAGTGTTGGCTGTAAATTGACCCCCACATGCGCCATGGCCGGGACAAGCAACCTTTTCCAGATCGATCAGTTCCTGCAACGGGCAAGCGCCTGCCGCATATTTGCCGACAATCTCGAACACGTCCTTGACGGTGACGTCCTTGTCATGAAAACGGCCGGGCAGGATCGATCCGCCATAAACGAAGATACCGGGGACGTTCAGGCGCAACATCGCCATCATCATGGCGGGCAAGCTCTTGTCACAGCCCGCAAAACCGACAAATGCGTCATAGCAATGGCCACGCATGGAAAGTTCGATTGAATCGGCAATGACTTCCCGGCTGACGAGCGAGCTTTTCATGCCCTGATGACCCATGGCGATACCATCGGTCACGGTAATGGTGTTGAACCGGCGCGGCATTCCGCCGCCCTTTTCTACGC
>JAENVZ010000195.1 GCA_016650315.1 Alphaproteobacteria bacterium
ACGCCGACAGCATCAAGCGTTTTCGTGGCCGCTATCGGGAGACATTCGGCGCAACAGCCACAGGCGATCCGCTCTATCAGGCGATCAGCGACGGACGGCGGCTGGCCGGAATGGAGCATTGGCTCCCGCTGTTCGAGGAAAAGCTCGCTACCCTGTTTGACCATCTGGGCGACGACGCGCTCTATATCCGCGACAGCGGAGATGCCGGAGCGGCCGAGGCGCGGTTCGAGGCGATCCGCGACTATCACGGCAACCGTAGACAAGCAGGATCAGGCGATCCGGGCAGTTACCGTCCGCTGGAACCGGGGCAGCTCTATCTGTCCGCCGAAGAGTGGGCCACGCGGATCGGCCAGCACGCCATCCATCTGGCCACCGCTTTCCATGAACCGGAAAGCGAGCGCGTCATCGATTTCGGAGTCGATAACGCCCGCGACTTCGCCCCGGAACGTGCACAAAACGCCAATGTCTATGAGGCGGTAGGCAAGCACATCACTTCGCTCCATCGCACTGGCAAGAAGGTCGTGATCGCCAGCTATTCCATCGGCGCGCGAGAACGGCTGGAGGGGCTGCTCGCCGAACATGGCGTCAAGAGGCTGGCAAAGGTAGATGACTGGCAGGAAGCCTTGGGCCTGGCGTCGGGCGGGTCGGTCGCCCTTTCCGTCCTCCCCCTCGATCATGGCTTCACCGCGCCCGATGTCGCCATCCTCACCGAACAGGACATGCTGGGCGACCGCCTTGTGCGCCGACAGAAGCGCAAGAAGAGCGCCGACGCTTTCCTTGCCGAACTGGCGATGCTCACCCCCGGCGATCTGGTGGTGCACGCCGACCATGGCATCGGGCGCTATGACGGGCTGATGTCGATCCCGGTCGGCAACAGCCCGCATGACTGTGTCGCGCTAGAATATGCGGGCGGCGATAAGCTCTATGTCCCGGTCGAAAATATCGACGTCCTCTCCCGCTATGGCAACGCCCATGACGGGGTCATGCTCGACAGGCTGGGTGGAGAGGCATGGCAGCGGCGCAAATCCCGGATGAAGGAGCGCATCCGCGAAATCGCGGGCGAACTCCTGAAAACCGCCGCCGAACGCGCCCTGCGTCCGGGACAAGTGGCCGAACCCGACAGCGGCGGCTATCCCGCCTTTGTCGACCGCTTCCCCTATCAGGAGACGGAGGATCAGGACCGCGCCATTTCCGACGTACTCGACGATCTGGCCGCCGGAAAACCCATGGACCGGCTGGTGTGCGGCGATGTCGGCTTCGGCAAGACCGAGGTCGCCCTGCGCGCCGCCTTTGTCGCGGCGATGGCCGGAATGCAGGTGGTGGTGATCGGCCCCACCACCCTGCTCGCGCGCCAGCATCACATGAATTTCGAAGAACGGTTCAAGGGTTTCCCGCTGAAAATCGGTCGCCTCTCCCGCATGGTCGGCGCGAATGAGGTCAAGGCGGTGAAGGGAGGGCTGGCCGACGGTACGCTGGATATCGTCGTGGGTACCCATGCGTTGCTGACCAAAGGCATTGAATTCAAGCGCCTCGGCCTTGTCATTGTGGACGAGGAGCAGCGTTTTGGCGTTGTTCACAAGGAACGGCTGAAACAGCTCAAGGCCGATGTCCACGTCCTCACGCTCACCGCCACGCCCATCCCCCGCACGTTGCAAATGGCGATGTCGGGCCTGCGCGAATTGTCGGTGATCCAGACCCCGCCGGTCGACCGGCTGGCGGTGCGCACCTATGTCATGCCCTGGGACCCGGTGGTGGTGCGCGAGGCGCTGTTGCGTGAGCATTATCGCGGCGGGCAGAGTTTCTTCGTCGCCCCGCGCGTCGCCGACCTGACCGAAATCGAGGAGTTCCTGCGCACACAAGTCCCCGAAATCCGCTATGTCGTCGCCCATGGCCAGATGGCACCCGGACAGATCGAGGACCGCATGTCGGCCTACTACGACAAGCGCTATGACGTGTTGCTCTCCACCACCATTGTTGAGAGCGGCCTCGACATCCCCAGCGCCAACACCCTCATCATCCACCGCGCCGACCGCTTTGGCCTTGCCCAGCTTTACCAACTTCGCGGTCGCGTCGGGCGCGCCAAAACGCGCGCCTATGCCTATCTGACCACGCCTGCCGACCGGCTGATGACCGAGACGGCGGAAAAGCGCTTGAAAATCCTGTCCGATCTCGACACGCTGGGCGCGGGGTTCCAGTTGGCCAGCCACGACCTCGACATTCGCGGCGCGGGCAATCTGGTCGGCGACGAGCAATCCGGCCATATCAAGGAAGTCGGCTTCGAACTCTACCAGTCGATGCTGGAAGAGGCGATCATGGAGGCAAAACTGGGCGCCACCGGCCTTAAGCCGCGTGAGAGCTTCTCTCCGCAAATTACTGTAGATGCGCCCATAATGATCCCGGAGGATTATGTCCCCGACCTCGACCTGCGCATGGGCCTGTACCGTCGGATGAACGATCTGGACGACCGGCAGGCCATCGAATCCTTCGCCGCCGAACTCATCGACCGCTTCGGCAAGCTGCCCAGCGCGACCGAAAACCTGCTGCGCATCATAGAGATCAAGATGCACTGCACAAAGGCCAGCATCGCCAAGATCGACATCGGACCAAAGGGCGCGCTGGTCAGCTTCCACAATGACAGCTTCCCCAACCTCCCCGGCCTGCTCGCCTATGTGCAGCGATTGAACGGCGTGGCGAAACTGCGCCCCGACAGCAAGCTGGTCATCGGCAGAAGCTGGGGCGACCCGCAGGCGCGGATCAACGGCGCACTGCAATTGTCCAAGGGGCTGGCGAAGGCGGCGGGGTGAGATCGGCGAAGCTAGTCACGGCACGCACTATAAGCTGAACTCTTTGGTCATATAATCAGCGATATCCCGCACGTTTTTGCAAGCATCCGTACAAAGACTTAGTGCGTTCACACCATAACCGTCGATTGCGAAACTCACCCAAATTTCAATCTTCTCACTGACTCCAGCGGTTGGAATAATTCTCTGCGTGCGTGGATCAACCGGGGCACCCATTACATTCACACCCGACCCAAAGGTTACTCCCGGACCCCAGCTTACGGATCCGCCACCACCGCGGCTGACAGTGACCCGTCGCTCTTCGATCCGCTTTTGGGGAACTAAATCAATATGCTTACTCTGAAGAGCGAGATCATTTATTATGCGAATCCAAGCATTCTCAGGTTTGGAAAATGGCTGAAGCGAAAGAAGATAATTACGGAGATCGGAGTGTCGCTCAGCAAGGGCCTTCCACCGCCAACGTCCCATCATTGAATCGAAACTGTTCTGATCGTTTGTGATAGGAAAATAAACATGAGCCCTCGCGCGCTCATCGGCCGTGAGCGAAATCGCAATATGCCTTTCCCAGTAAGCTCGGGCCAACCGATCAAGCACACTGCGAAGGCGTTCAGATACTTCGTGGGTGTAGTGAACCGCTCGGTCGCTGACGGAATGCTGCTGGAGCGATTTTTCATATTCTTGCTTAAGCTCTAAAAGAATTTCATCAGCACGGCTAAGTGACATGGAAATATTAGGGTTCACATTTTCTACTCCGAATGAGGCCCACAGATATCCTGAACTGTTTCTTCTGAACTAACTACCCCACCAACCCCATCAACGCCCCACTCCCCACAGCCCCTGACCGCAAAAACCCCTGATAGAAATCGCACCCCTTGCGCGCCAGCAACGCCAGTTGCTGTTCCGTCTCCACGCCTTCCGCGACGACTTTCAGGCCCAGTGATTTTGCCATGTCGATCACACCGCTAACAATGATGCTATCGCGCTCCGACCCGGTGATGTCTTTGGCAAGGCCGCTGTCGATCTTGAGATAATCGAGCGGCAGGGACTTCAAATAGGCAAGGCTGGAATAGCCCGTCCCGAAATCGTCGATGGCCACACGAAGCCCCGCCGCTTGCCATTTCGCCAGCAGGGCGGACGCGGCGGCAAGGTCTTCGATCAAGCCGCTTTCGGTGATTTCCACCGTCAGCCGGTCATGCGGAAAGCCGCTGGCGTCCAGTTGCGCCATGAAGGTTTCGAAGAAATCCGCCTGCGCGATGTCCGCCGCCGTCACATTGATGGCGAGGCGCAAATGCGAAAGCGCATCGGGCCATGCCGCTGCAATCTCCAGCGCCCGTCTCTGCACATGTCCCGACAGCGGCAATAGATAGTCCGACCGCTCCGCCGCCGCGAACAGGGCGGTTGCGCCCAGCGGCCCGAACTTGGGATGGTTCCAGCGGGCGAGCGCCTCCACGCCGGTCAGCGCATCATCGGCCATCGCATATTGCGGCTGGAACACGATGTCGATCTCGCCACGATCCAGCGCCAGCCGCAGGTCGGTTTCCAGTTGATCGTCATCAACGCTCAAACTGCGGTCGTCACGGATGCGGACGCGCACGCTTTGGCTGTCCGACATTTTTGCATCCGCCAGCGCCGCTCCCGCCCGGCGAAGCAAGCGTCCAGCATCATCGCCCGGCTGTGCCTCGGCAATGCCGCAACGGGCGGTCAGGCGGATCAGATGGTCGCCTGCACTGAACGGTCGGGCAACCGCGCCGATCAGGCGATGGGCAAGGAACGCCGCCCGGTCCGCACCCGCTTCATGCGGCAGACCGATCAGGAATTCCGTACCCGCAATGCGCGCCAGCATGACGCCAGCGCCTTGTTCCTCCTCAATCAGCCGCTCGATACGGCGGCCAACGCGGCCAAGCAGCGCATTGCCCGCCATCTGGCCATAGGCCGCGTTCATGCGGTCGAACTGACCGATCGACAGCAGGATGACGACCGGGCCGCCTGTCCGCTCGCCTTCCGCATCCTCCAGCATCCGCCCGATCCATTTTTGCGCGGCACGGCGGTTGGACAGGCCGGTCAGATAATCCTTTTCCTCCGCCACGCGCCCCTCGCCATTGGGCAGAAGCTCAATCTCCCCCAACAGGCACCCTGCTTCGACATACAGGTGATGGGCAACACGACGCGCCGGATCACCGGGCATGACGTCACCGGGCATGATATGGGCGAAGGCCGCCCCTGCCCCGCTGCGTTCCACCTGCCGCGCAATCGCCAGCGCCGCCCGCCGCTCCCCCTTCGGCAAAAGGCGCAGCAGGGCAACAGGTGAAAGCCGGTGCGACACGGCCACGCCCAGATGATCGGCAAGGGCCGAGCTTAATGTCACATGCGCCTTGGCAGAGTCATAGCGCCAGAACAGCGCATCGCTGCGCTGAATCGCATTGCGGTTGCGGGTTTCGGCGCGCCCCCCGCCCAACCGCTCGACATGGCGCTGGGCAAAGGCAAGCGCCACCGCAAATGTGTCGGCGGTAATCGTGTCGGCCAGAAAATGGGTGGCGCCTGCCGCCAGCACTTCGGGCAATCGCGCCGATTCGGCTGGGCTGGTCAGGACCAGAAGCGCGCCGCCCAGCGCTTCGACCGCTTCGGACAGGGCGGCGATGCTGACCAGCGCCTTGTCGATACCCCGGCGTGCGTCAATGACGGCGATTTGCGCCTGACTGCCCAGAAAGCGCTGCTCCGCCCCCGCTGGACGGCGCGCGGCGACCGGACGCCAGCCAGCCTCCATCGCAAAATTCGAAAGCGCATCGCGGTCCTGCGCCGAAAGAATGAACAGCGGCAGGTGCGGCATCACGGAAAACTGTGCGTCAGCATGGCTGTCCTCCCGTATTCCGATCAATATGTCACCCTGCGTCAATTCCGATTCCATGCCCTTTTGCGTCCCCGTAACCCTGATGACAGGTCTTTATTTATAGGCTGTTGCCGCCTTCAACGGTTGCACCACGCCTTGCCATGCCTTAGCTAGATTATATGGTGATTGCACGAAATGCATCAGCGTCCGGCATGGTCGATGGTTTTGGCCGCCACATCGAATATCTGCGGATATCGGTGACGGATCGCTGCGATCTGCGTTGCCGCTATTGCATGTCGGAAAAAATGACGTTCCTGCCGCGCGATCAGATACTGACACTCGAAGAAATGGCGATCATCGCTGACCGCTTCATCGCGCGCGGGGTGAAGAAGATCCGCCTGAGCGGCGGCGAACCGCTGGTGCGGCGCGATTTTGGCGAGCTAGCACAGCGGATCGGGCGGCATGTGAAGGCCGGGACGCTTGAGGAACTGACCCTCACGACCAACGGCACCCACCTTGCCGAACATGCCGAAATGCTGGCCGACGCTGGCATGAAACGGATCAATGTCAGCCTGGATACACTTGACCCGCAATTGTTCACGCAGATCACCCGGCGCGGCGATATTACCAGGGTGCTGGACGGGATCAGGGCCGCCAACGATGCGGGCCTGACGGTCAAGATCAACATGGTCGCGCTCAAGGGGCTGAACGATGGCGAATTCCTGTCCATGCTGCGCTGGTGCGATGCGCAGGGGCACGATCTGACCCTGATCGAAACCATGCCGCTGGGACAGATTGATGAGGACCGGACCGACCGCTATCTGCCGCTCACCGCTGCTTTGCAGCAGATCGCAGCGGAGCATGAGGTAATGCCCATAGCGTACAAGACCGGCGGTCCCGCGCGCTATTTCGCTGTCGACGGAATGCGGACGCGCCTGGGGCTGATTACGCCGCTCAGCAATAATTTCTGCGCCGGGTGCAACCGGATGCGCCTGACCTGTCAGGGCAAGATTTTCATGTGCCTGGGCCATGAAGATCATGTCGATCTGAAAGCAGCCTTTCGAGCGGGCGGCGCGGATGCGATCGACGCGCTGCTCGATACCGCATTGCGTTTAAAGCCACTGGCCCATGATTTCGCCATCGGGCCGGACGCAAAGCCGATGGCCGTTTCCCGCCATATGAGCGTAACCGGCGGATGAGCGACGGACAGCGTCGGGCGCTGCTGGCCTCGCCAGCCGATAACGCGCGTGAGGCGGAGGAATTGTTGCGCAAGCAATATGATTTCGTCCCGCTGGAACAAGCTGACATGGTGATCGCGCTGGGCGGCGACGGCTTCATGCTGCAAACATTGCATCACATGCTGGAGGAACGGCGGATATTGCCGGTGTTCGGGATGAACCGCGGCACCGTCGGCTTCCTGATGAACGAATGGCGGCGCGACGCGCTGGATGAACGGCTGGAGCGCGCAAAAAGCTTCAAGGTCAATCCGCTGCGGATGACCGTCGACACGGTGGATGGCGAGCGATTCTCCATTCCCGCGATCAACGAAGTGTCGCTGCTGCGCGAAACGCGCCAGACGGCCAAGCTGGTGGTGCAGGTCAATGGCCGCACCATGCTGCCCGAACTCGTGTGTGATGGCGTGCTGGTGGCGACCCCCGCAGGTTCAACAGCCTATAACCTGTCTGCTCAGGGACCGATATTGCCGCTGGGGTCGGGCATGATTGCGCTGACCCCGATCAGCCCTTTCCGCCCCCGGCGCTGGCGTGGCGCGATATTACCTGAAAAAATGATCGTGCGATTTGAGGTGATAGACCCGGTCAAGCGCCCGGTCAGCGCGGTTGCCGACCAGCGCGAAGTGCGCGACGTCGCGCGCGTGGAAGTCGCTATCGATCGCAGCGCGCCGTTGACGCTGATGTTCGACCCCGAACATGCGCTGGATGACCGGATCGCAATGGAACAATTTATGTCCTAACCGGCTTGCAATCCCCTGAAAGGCGCTGCTATAGGCGCGCTTCGCCTGTTGAGAGACGGGCTGCTCCCCGATAGCTCAGCGGTAGAGCATTCGACTGTTAATCGAATGGTCGCTGGTTCGAATCCAGCCCGAGGAGCCAGCACCCCCTTCGCCACCGTCCGCCTGCCTCCGAAATCCCGACTAAAACCCCTTGTTTTCCGGCAAAACTTATCCGCCGGTTTCCGTATGACCACGCTGGCGTCCGCCGAATCTGTTG
>JAENVZ010000196.1 GCA_016650315.1 Alphaproteobacteria bacterium
GCGCACGAGGGCAATGACGCGGCGCTGTTCGGTGATCCGCAAGCCCTTTTCCGCACACAATGCTTCAACGTCAATTTTCCGGTTCATCGTTTCTCGCCGTTGATTCCTGAATAAAAGGCAGGACTAGACCTTTTTGACCGAACGGAAAAGGGCGGCGCGTCCCGAAAACGCCGCCGCCCTTTAATTGAATCAAAAAATGTCGTTCGTTTTACTTGACGCGACGGCGGCGCTTGGTGCCAAGGCCAATTTTCTTCGCCAAGGTACGGCGCTGTTCGGCATAATTGGGCGCGACCATCGGATAGTCGGCGGGAAGGTTCCATTTCGCCCGGTAATCGTCAGGAGTCATCTGGTAATGGGTCATCAGGTGACGCTTGAGCATTTTCAGCTTCTTGCCGTCTTCCAGGCAAACAATGAAGTCAGGCTTCACTGAGGCGCGGATCGATACCGCCGGCTCCTGTTTGACTTCCGGTAAAACCGGCGTCCCAGAAAGCTGTGCCAGAGCGCCAAATACGTTTTGAATGAGCAACGGCAGGTCGGATACAGCAACGCTATTGTTCGATACGTGGGCGGAGACGATATCTGATGTCAGGGTTATCAACATCTCGTCTTGAGCGGACTCGTTTTCCATCTTCATACTCCTGGATATATTATAGTGCGACCCTGTCGCATTAAATACGACAATTTAATTAGGCGAATTGTGGACTAACTTGTTGTATAACACATATCAAGCGCTTTTGCTCTTTTGTTTCAGAGTCATCATAAAGCTAAGTGCATCAAAGAGTTGCCCGTCATGCCCGCGGTAATAGGCCTTGCGAGTATTGCAATGAACAAAGCCTGCAGACTTGTATACGCGTATGGCGTTGTTAGTTTCACGCACTTCAAGATGAAGATGATGTATATTACGTAAATTCGCTGCGGAAATATTGTCGAAAAGCAGAGTGCGGCCAATATTTCTCCCTTGCCAGCCCGGATCGACAGCGATCAGGAGCAATTCGGCTTCATCAAGTACCGAGCGCATCAGGCTGAAACCCACGATCGTGTTGTCGCAGACCGCAACTGTGAGCCAGCTTCCCGGAATGTCGAGCATCCCTTCCACCTGGCTGCGAGTCCAGGCTTCGCCAAAGGCCGGGTTGAAGGCGGTGTTCATCACCTGCATGACTTGACCCAGATCCTTACGCGTGCCAGCTCGGCACAGGAAAGCAGGTTGGGCAGCGTTCATGTCATTGGCTTCGCGTCGGCACCGCGGCCATATAGCGGGCTGGGCGGCAATTGGGAGAAGAGTGCGGGCAAGGCCATATAGTCGCCTGCATCGGGATGAAGCGGAACTGCTTCGCCCGAACCGCGCGCCGCGATCAGTACTTGCGCCCCGGTGCCGTATATTTTGTCATCGGTGGCAAGCGCTGCAAGCGTATCGATCGGGGTCGAGGCGAGAGGTCCCAGCGGGGTCAGCATATTCCCCGCAAAGCGTTGCCAGAACAGTTCGCCATGCCCTCCGGTAATGGCGACCATGATGTCGGTGTTCACATCCACTCGCTTGTGCGCAGCCGTGGCGATCATCGGGAGGGCGCTGTAGCCCGTCAGCCGCGCCTTCCAGGCAAAGGCAAGCGCGCGTGCAGCGGCAAGGCCTATACGTACTCCGGTGAAGCTGCCCGGTCCGACATCGACGGCGATTCGTTCCGCCCGGCCCTTGTCTGGAAGGGAAGCGATGATGCGGACAAGATGTTCGGCATGACCACGCCCGACAATATCATGTTGCCGTGCGATCAACAGGTTATTGTCAAACAGGGCGACGGAACAGGCTTCGGTCGCCGTATCTATTACCAACGTCCGCAAACATCGTCCCCAAGTTGAATTTCAACCCCGTTAATCGATACGGTTGAATTTTCCAAATTTCGGGCGAGGACCGCGCGGACGCACGCTTTGGGGATCGCCATAGCCCAGCGTCGCAATGAAATTGGATTTGTAGCTCGGCTGATCGGCGAAGAAAGCGGCATCGACCTTCGTATTGTCAAATCCCGACATAGGTCCGGTGCCAAGGCCGAGCGCACGTGCGGCCATGATGAAATAGCCCCCCTGCAGCGAACTGTTGCGAAAGGCCGATTCATGCCGCAATTCGGCGCTGCCTTCAAACCAGCTCTTTGCATCCACGGCAGGGTAGAGTTCGGGCAGATATTCGTGGAAATTTTCGTCCATGCCGATGATGACGCTGACCGGCGCCTTGAGAATTTTCGGCGCGTTGTTGGCGCTGGCGCAGGCGGCCAGCTTTTCCTTCGCCTCTGCACTCACGCACCAGACGAGCCGGGCAGGAAGCTGGTTGGCCGATGTCGGCCCCATCTTCATAAGGTCCCATAGCGCATGGAGCGTTTCAACGGGAACCGGCGTGTCGAGATAAGCATTAAAGGTGCGGGCTTGGGTAAAAAGCTGGGCGAGCGCTTCACTGGACAGCGACTGGGTCAAGATCGGTTTCCCTCGTGCAAAATATAGAAGTAGACGATGTCAGATAGCGCGGACTTCGGTCACTTCAGGCACATAATGCTTGAGCAGTGATTCGATGCCCTGTTTTAATGTCGCCGTCGATGAGGGGCAGCCCGCGCAGGCACCCTGCATGTGCAGATAGACCTTTCCTTTGTCGAAGCCGCGATAGACGATGTCGCCGCCATCATTGGCAACGGCCGGGCGCACCCGGGTTTCGATCAATTCCTTGATCTGGTCGATGATTTCCGCATCAGCGGGATCGTCCTGAAAATCATCTTCGACGGGAACGCTGATGCCGCCTGCGCTGCCAGCGTTGAAAAGCGGCATGTTGGCGGAAAAGTGATCGAGCAACAGGCTGAGCACGTCGGGCTTCAGGTCGCTCCATGCGACGCCGGGGCCTGCCGTTACCGATATGAAGTCGCTGCCGAAAAATACGCCTTGCACGTCGCCCAGCGAAAACAGCGCATCGGCCAGCGGAGATGCTTCCGCTTCCTCCGGCGTCGCAAAATCGCGGGTGCCCATGTCCATGACCTGACGGCCAGGCAGGAATTTGAGTGTCGCCGGATTGGGCGTTGTTTCGGTTTCTATCAGCATGACCCCTATTTGGGGGCATTCCTGCCGGGGATCAAGGGCGTACATGGCCCGATGCCGTCATCGCATAGGAAGATTGCCCAGCGAATCGTCCAATATCGTAAACAGAACGCTGGCCACGTCATCGCCATCCATTTTGGGAGCGAGGAACAGGCGGATGGGCACCGCCCCCCGGTCGCGGGTGATGATGTCGGCCCGGCAGCAGACGGGACCCTTTCCGGCCATGACGTGCTGGACATGGAGCAGGCATTTGCGGCGCGATTCCTCATCGAACAAATCGGCAAAGCCTATCCCGGCAATGCTTTCCTGACGACGCCTCAGCAACCGTCTGAGTGATGCATGGACGCCTGCTAATATGCCATCCTCGCCGATTTCGCCGGTGGCGCAGCCGGTCATCATGGACAACAGCACATCCTGCGTTTCCCGCCAGGCGCGCAATGCGTCAAATTCGGTATCGTGCGTTACATCGGACCAGAAAATCGCCGCCCCCGGAGGGAAGGGAGCGATGTCGAGGCGATAATAATGCCCCACGCCGACCGAGGATTTCATTGTCAACTGCGCAGCCATGCCAGTTCCGATCACCTTGCGCGCGGTTTCGCTGATTTTTCGCGCGTGGGCAGGCGGGAACAGGTTCTCCAGCGGCTTTTCGGCCAGTTCCGACGCGCTACGGCCCAAATGGATCGCGGCCGTGCGGTTGACGCGCAGCACGCGCAGGTCCCGGCTCACCTGAATGAACATGACCGGGCTGTAGACAAGGACGGTGTCCAGTTGTTGATACAAACGCTCCTCGCGCTCGTTCTGGCTTCCTAGTCCGGCGAGCAGTTCGCCATATTGATCCAGCGACAAAAGTACGGAACGGGGGCGGCCATGATGCAGAATATAGACGGGGCGGTCATTGCTTTTACTTTGCCAGACCGGGAAATTCCGCACGATTTCCGTCGATGGAACCGATTGTTCATTATCTCTGGTCAGACTGCGGTGGACGCTCGCCATGACGCACCTCTTCTTTCCCCGACCTGTGATGTTTGACGGCGACACGGCTTTTCTGCCCGCTCATGCCACCGCTTCAATGCGGCAAAGGCGGGATCGGTTCCGCAAGAGTCATGAAAATAAACGTTTTTTCAAGCCGTTGCACGGAGCAGTTGCACCATTTTGGCGGAAATTTCTGTATTATGGCAGTCAAGGCTAACCGCCAATCATGCGCATCACGCCGCCAGTGCGTGGCCGTCCTGATAAATGTCGACCGACGGGTCTGGTCGCATGTCCACAAGCTCACCTTCCTCGAACAGCGCGCAGGGGACATCCTCGCCCCGGGCTTGGTTGTGACACAGGCTGATGCGGCCAGTGGAGCGAAAACCGATCTTGCGCAGGACATTGCCGGACGCGGGATTGTCGAGCGCATGTTTGGCCTGCAGTTTCGGTAGCTTCATGGCGCGTGCGGTGTGGATGACCGACTTGCCCGCCTCCGTGGCGAAGCCAAGGCCCCAAAAAGGGCGAGCGATCCAATACCCCAGTTCCAGCGCTCCTCTTTTGTCGCGCGTGACGCCGCAACTGCCCACAAGGCGCGGCGCACCCCGCGTTCGGGAGAAGATCAGGAAATTGGGAAGCGTCGATTGGTCGGCGCGGGCAATACATTCCTCCGCGTCCGCTACGCTATAGGGCCAAGGCGCGCTGGCCATGTTGCGGACAATGGATTCATCACCAATGGCAGCAGCAAGCGCGGGGGCGTCCTCGCGCCAGCCGGGCCGGAGCAACAATCTTTCTGTACGGGCGAACATCTTGCTCTCTCCTTTTGTTCTTTATATCACCATGCCGGACTTCGGTTACGGCTTGACGACATTCGAGACCGATTCGGTTGGAAATGCGTCGAAGCGTGACAATTTGAAGAGAGAATAAAAAAAAGGGAGGCCGGGGCGTCCCGTCTCCCTTAAAATCGGATCCATTTTACCGGATCCCGGGCCGCCCTGGTGGACGACCCTGATTGAGTCGTCCGATTATTCTGCTGCTTCCGCCATCATGTCCACATGCACGAACTTGCGGCCAAGCTTGCCCTGATGGAAGGATACACGGCCTTCGCCCAGTGCAAAGAGGGTGTGATCCTTGCCGATGCCGACGTTGTCGCCGGGGTGCCAGCGCGTGCCGCGCTGACGCACGATAATGTTGCCGGCGCGGGCCGATTGGCCGCCGAACAACTTGACGCCGAGGCGCTTGCTTTCACTGTCGCGGCCGTTGCGGGAACTGCCGCCTGCTTTCTTATGTGCCATCGTGAACTACTTCGCTTTAGTTGATTTCGGTTTCGTTAATTTCTTGGCGGCGCCCTTAGC
>JAENVZ010000197.1 GCA_016650315.1 Alphaproteobacteria bacterium
CCGCCAGCGATGCTGGCTATATCGCTGACAAGGCGATGTGGCTGCGTGATCAGGGCAATAGCTGGGCTGCGCGCGACTTGCTGGCCAAACGGGCCGCTGTGGCGATCCCGCCGGCGAACCCTGAAAAATGGTATGAGGCACTGCTGACCAATGCACGCGCAGCCGCCAATGATCATCAATGGTCGATCGCCTATGCCATCGCCAGCCGTGTCGATGACGCCTATGCGCCGGGCACCGATATCCGCGATCAGCCGATTGGCGAGCGCGACGATTATACCAGCCTTGTCTGGCTGGCGGGGACCACCGCTTATTACGAACTCAAGCGTCCGCAGGATGCCGCAGCCATGTTCCGGCGCTATGCCGAAGCCGCGCGGTCGCCCCAGACCATATCCAAGGGCTATTACTGGGCCGGACGCGCCTCGCAGGATGCTGGCGATGCCACGCAGGCAAACATATGGCTGGAGCGGGCAAGCACCCACGCCGATCAATTCTACGGTCAATTGGCGCTCGAACGGCTGGGCCGCGATATTCCCGTCCCCGCTGCCGTCCTGCCAGTGCAGGTGACGGATGAGGAACGCGCCGCCTTTTACAATCGCGGCGTCGTCCAGGCCGCACGGGTTCTGGGTCGGCTGGGCCAATGGCAGGATCAGAGCAAATTTGTCCGCGCCATCGCCAATAACGCCTCTACGCCCGCCGATCACCGGTTGGCCGACGAATTGTCAAAGACCATCGGACGCCCCGACCTTGGCGTCATGGCCGGACGACGCGCCAATGCCAACGGGCAACTGGCTTATAGCGAAGCTGGCTTCCCACGCATCTCCATCCCCAGCGGCTATCAGGCCGACTGGACGATGATCCACGCCATCGCGCGGCAGGAAAGCCAGTTTGACCGCCAAGCCGTCAGCCATGCGGGCGCACGCGGTCTGATGCAGCTCATGCCCGGCACCGCCCGCGAAACGGCGGGAAAGATTGGCCTGTCCTACGATCCTTCCGCCCTGACACAAGACCCCGGCTATAATATTCAGCTTGGCAGCAGCTATTTCCGGTCGATGCTGCGCTATTATGGCGGCTGCTATCCTCTGGCGGTCGCCGCATACAATGCCGGCCCCGGCAATGTGAACAAATGGATCGCGGCCAATGGCGACCCGCGCCTGCCCAGCGTCGACATGCTCTGGTGGATTGAGAATATTCCAATCTACGAGACCAAGAATTATGTCCAGCGCGTGCTGGAAAACGCCGTCGTTTACGACCTTCTCAATCCCGGTCCGGCGCGGGCGCTGTTAAAGGCGCCGCTCAGCCGCTATCTCGGCAAGAACCAGCCGGGTTGAACAATCCTCCCAATTATATAAGCTCTGCCGGCTTTGCCGCGCTGCGCGCCGAATATGAGCATCTGTTCGCCGTCGAACGCCCCCAGATCGTCGAAATCGTAAGCTGGGCAGCGGGCAATGGCGACCGCAGCGAAAATGGCGACTATCTCTATGGCCGCAAACGAATGCGAGAAATCGACGGACAATTGCGGCGATTGTCGAAAAAAATGAAGGACGCCAAGGTCATTGATCCGGCGCAACAGCCCGACAAGAGCCGCGCCTATTTCGGCGCAACCGTCACAATTGCCGACGAAGATGACAATCAACGCATAGTCACGCTGGTCGGCGATGATGAGGCGGATGCGTCAGCGGGACGGATCGGCTGGAATGCTCCATTATCGCGGGCCTTGCGTGGCGCGACCATCGGGGATTTGCGAAAGGTAACGCTGCCCGTGGGCGAGAAGGAATATGAGGTTTTGGCTATTCGTTATCCGGGCTGAATGGCCGGACATGGGTCATTTTTTGCCCTTCAGTGCCAATATGCTTTGTGTTCCTGCGAAAGCAGGAACCCAGAGAAACCTGGGGCGGCGCTTATGGCTCTGGACTCCTGCTTTCGCAGGAGTACGCTCTGCTTCAACGTCCGCTCACCACCCCATAGCGGCCATTATAGACGAACTTACCCTCTTCCCTAACCCTTATACCCGAACGCTTTCTTCGCCAGCTTCACGACTTCGGGATCAGCGTCGGGCATCTCCATTGGCACCGCTGCCTCCAGCCGGTCGGCGACAAAGGTCAAGGCGGCAATGCGGGCGGCTTTCTTGTTGTTGCCGTCGATCACATGCCACGGCGCCCAGCGTGTGTCGGTTTGGCGGAACATATCGTGCATCGCACTTAGATAATCGTCGCGGCGCGCACGGTTGCGATAATCCTCCGGTTCCGTTTTCCAGCGTTTCCACGGGGTGTCGAGACGTTGAGCCAGACGTTCGTCCTGCTCCTTCTGCGTCACATGGACGAACAGCTTGACGATGTTGGTCCCGCTGTCGATCTGTTGCGCCTCGAATTCATTGATTTCATCGTAAGCGCGTTTCCATTCATGCTCCTCACAGAAGCATTCGACGCGTTCGACCAAAACGCGGCCATACCAGCTACGATCGAAGATGTTGATGTCTTGCGATGCAGGCAATTTCTGCCAGAAACGCCAGAGGAAATGGCGGTCCTTTTCCTCTTGGCTCGGCGCTGAAATCGGCCAGACCTCAAAATAGCGCGGGTCCCAGTCGGCCACCATGCGGCGGATGATGCCGCCCTTGCCTGCGGCATCCCATCCTTCCAGCACGACCATGCTGCGGCGACGATGAACGATATGGGCAACCTCTATGCGCGCAAGGCGGTGCTGAAGCGCTTTCAGATCCGCGTCATAGTCGCCGTCATATTTCTTGCCGCTTTCAAAATCGTGCAGATTTATGGTCATAGCCAGACACTCAATCCCATTCCGTTTGTGTCGAATAGGGATCGAGCATGTCGAGATCCCGTATCGAGACATTAGCGCCACCAGCTTCTCGATACGCCGTCTCGACACGCTCGACGACTACTCGAAGCAAACGGGAAAAGACGGCTCGCCTAACCCTTTTGCGGTTCTACTATACGAATATTAAGTTCGCGTAGCTGTTTTGCCGAAACCAGGCCGGGCGCGCCCATCATCAGATCTTCGGCTTTCTGATTCATCGGGAACAGCACGACTTCGCGGATATTAGGCTCGTCGGCCAGCAGCATCACCATGCGATCCACACCCGGCGCAGAGCCGCCGTGGGGCGGCGCGCCATATTTGAAGGCGTTGAGCATACCGGAGAAATTCGCTTCCACATCTTCTTTCGAATAGCCCGCGATTTCAAAAGCCTTGTACATGATTTCCGGCTTGTGGTTCCGAATTGCGCCGGACGACAATTCAACCCCGTTGCAAACGATGTCGTACTGCCACGCAAGGATGTCGAGCGGGTCCATGGTTTCCAGCGCTTCCATCTCGCCCTGCGGCATGGAGAAGGGGTTGTGGGAAAAATCGACCTTCTTGTTCTCTTCGTCATATTCGAACATCGGAAAATCGACGATCCAGCAGAATTTGAACACACCCTGTTCGATCAGGCCCAGCTCCTCGCCCGTGCGAGTGCGCGCCGCGCCAGCCAGCTTTGCGGCCTGCAACTCCTTGCCCGCCGCAAAGAACACGCCGTCATTGGGACCAAGGCCCAGCGCGGCGATCAGCTTGGCGGTGGCTTCCTCACCATGATTCTTGGCGATGGGGCCACCGGGCACACCATCCTTGATATTGATATAGCCAAGGCCAGCATGTCCTTCGCTACGCGCCCAATTGTTCATGTCGTCGAAGAATTTGCGGCTGAGCGCCCCCGCGCCCGGTGCCGGGATGGCGCGGATGACGCCACCGCCTTCAACGATCCCCGCGAAAATGCCAAAGCCGCTGCCGACAAAATGATCGGTCACGTCAATGATCTCGATAGGATTGCGCAGGTCCGGCTTGTCGCTGCCATATTTCAGCATCGATTCACGATAGGGAATGCGCGGAAACGCCCCCTCGGTCACGCTCTTGCCGTTGGCAAACTCCTCGAACACACCGCCCAGCACCGGCTCAAGTGCCGCAAAAACATCGTCTTGCGTGACGAAGCTCATTTCCAGGTCGAGCTGATAGAATTCGCCGGGTGACCGGTCGGCGCGGGCGTCCTCGTCGCGGAAACAGGGGGCGATCTGGAAATAACGATCGAAGCCCGCGACCATCAACAGTTGCTTGAACATCTGCGGCGCCTGCGGCAGCGCATAGAATTTGCCCGGATGCACGCGACTGGGCACCAGATAGTCCCGCGCGCCTTCGGGCGAGGATGCGGTCAGGATCGGCGTCTGAAACTCGGTGAAGCCCTGCTCCACCATGCGGCGGCGGAGCGAGGCGATGACAGCGCTGCGTAACATGATGTTGGCGTGCACCCGTTCCCGCCGAAGGTCGAGGAAACGATAACGCAGACGAATATCCTCGGGATATTCCTGATCGCCCGCGACCGGCAGGGGCAGTTCCTGCGCAACCGATTGAACCGTGGCTTCATCGACGCGGATTTCGATGTCGCCGGTGGGAAGATTGGGGTTCACTGCCTCACTTGCGCGAGCAACGACCCGGCCCGTAACCGTAACGACGCTTTCATTGCGCAGCGATTCGATCACGGCAAATGCCGGACCATCGACCTCCGTCACAATCTGGACAATGCCATAATGATCGCGCAAATCGATAAAAACCAGATCACCATGATCGCGCTTCTTGTGCACCCAGCCGGAAACCCGGACGGTCTCCCCAACATGACTAGCGCGCAATTCCGCGCATTTGTGGGTACGATAAACGTGCATAAAATAAATCTTTCCCGCTATGATCAGGGCTAAATCAAGAAAACATGCAACAGGGGGAGGTCCGGGCCTTTGTCAACCCGTTCTGGCCTGTTAAGGGCAGAATAGTTTGATAGATCCTACCCCCAAGGGGGCCAGCCAATAATAAGATCGAAGACCATATGCAAATCCATCCGTTGATTACCGACAGCAAAAGCCTGGCCGAACTGTGCGAGCGCATTTCAAAATCCGGATTCGTTGCCGTCGATACCGAGTTCATGCGCGAAAATACCTATTGGCCCGAACTGTGCCTGGTGCAGATTGCCAACGACAAGGAAGCCGCCGCCATCGACCCAAAGGCGCATGGCCTGGACATGAAGCCGCTGCTCGACCTGCTGACCGAAAATGCCGACGTTCTGAAGGTATTTCATGCTGGTGGGCAGGATATAGAGATTGTTCACAACCTGACCGGCAAGACTCCCTTTCCCCTGTTCGACACGCAAATCGCGGCCATGGCATTGGGTCAGGGCGAACAGATCGGCTATTCCAATCTGGTCGATGCCTATTTGTCGATCAGTCTGGACAAGGGGGCACGCTTCACCGACTGGGCGCGGCGGCCGCTCGACAAGCGGCAAATTGACTATGCTATTGGCGATGTGACGCATTTGTCGATGATATTCCCGATGATGCTGGACGAATTGCGCAAGACCGGGCGCGGCAGTTGGCTTAATCAGGAAATGGAACGGATCGGCGACCCGTCCAATTATGTCACCCTCCCCGCCGAAGCATGGCATCGCGTCCGCATCGCCAGCCGCAAGCCTGATGTGCTTGGCCGGTTGAAGGCGCTTGCCGCCTGGCGCGAACAGGAGGCGCAGGACAAAAATCTGCCGCGCGGACGGATCATCAAGGATGAAACGATGGCCGACGTCGCCTCCCACCCGCCCCATACCCAAGAGGATTTAGGCAAGGTTCGCGGCCTTTCGGCAGCATGGAAAAGCAACGACATCGGCGCGCGGTTAATGCATGCGTTAAGCGAGGCGCAGCCCCTGTCCAAGAATGAAATGCCCGAACGCGACCCCCGCAAACCGGGGCTTGGCAAGGAAGGCGCGCTGGTCGCGGATCTATTGAAGCTGTTGCTCAAAATCCGGTCGCGGGAAATTAATGTCGCCTCCCGCCTGCTCGCCCGATCCGACGACATTGATATGCTGGCAGCAGGCGTGCGAGACGAACTGTCGATCCTGGAAGGATGGCGCTATGAACAATTTGGCCGCGACGCCGTCGATCTGGTCGAAGGACGAATGGCCTTTGCGGTTCAGGACGGCAAACTGCGCATGACGCGAACCGAAGGATAATGCCGATTATTTGACGGAAAACTTGCCATTCAAACCCATAGCACTGGCAAGTTGACGCAACCGGCGCTCCACCGCCTCCCCGAACAGTCCTTGATGGTGCTGTGCCAGCATCAGACGCAGGATACTGCCATCCCGCTCCAGTGCGCCTAATTCCAGCGGCCCTGCAACACCACCGCTCAGGCGCTGGCCAAGACGGATTGCAAGGCCCCAACGGAGCGCCTGCATCAACGCTTCTGAAGACGCGAGGCCGCTCAGTTGTGGGGCAATCGTCGCCCCGCCCCCCAAATGGGAATAGAGCGCCTGGGCAAGCATTGCCCGTCCAGTCACGTCGATGCCCACCCAATTGCCATGCAGCGCGATTTCAAGGCCGCGTTCGGCACGGAATTCCGGGTTCGCGCGCCAACCGACATCGGCCAGCAGGCAAGCCGCGCGCCTGATTCTCTGCCGCTGCGGGCTATCATCATTGAATATCGGCGCGATCCACCGGTCGATCAGATCGCCATGCCCCGGAAAACGCCCCTGGCTTTCCCCCTCCATTGCTGCGGCGGTCAACAACGGATCAAGCGCCTTGGTTCTGAGCGGCAGGTCTTCAAACAACAGCCCCTCACGCAAACCGAATGCCGACACGACAAGGTTGGAACTGCCCAATTGCCGCACCATCGCCGACAACAGCAGAGCAGCGTTGGACATCGTCGGAATCCGGCTGGGCGATAATGACGATATAGTCCGCAACCTCGCCTTGTCCATGCTGGCAAGCACACGGACCAGGCGTGCGGGCGTTTCCTTTGCCATGTCATAATGATGAATGACGGGCAGCGGAAATCCGGCCAGATGCATGTCCAGCCGCGCCAGCGCGCGCCAGGACCCACCGACAAGATAGAAAGGCAGGCCGGGCATCACCCGGTCCCAGCCGGTCTTCTTCAGCAATTTTATGACCTGGCGCTCAAGAACTGCTGGTCCCTTCGCCCGAATGTCGGGAATCCGCAACACGCCAAGAGGTAACGACACCGATTCGCACACTTGTCCGTCCGACACGCGCACCAGTTCCAGACTGCCCCCGCCAAGATCGCCGACAATACCGTTCGCGTCGGGAATGGCCGACAACACGCCATAGGCCGCCGCTTGCGCCTCCTCCTCACCCGAAAGCAGGCGGATTTTCAGGCCCAGGGCTTCCGCGCGCCGAACGAATTCAGGGCCATTGCTAGCTTCGCGGACAGCTGCGGTCGCAACGCAACGCACATCATTGACGCCCATGTCGCGGCACAGATGATGGAAGCGGGCGAGCGCGGAAAGCCCACGCCGCATTGCGCTTTCCTCCATCGCGCCGGTTTTCGTCAACGATGCGCCAAGGCCAGCCATGACTTTTTCGTTGAACAGGATGAAGGGAATGCGTGGCGGCCCGTCATAGACGACCAGACGCACACTGTTGGAACCAATGTCGATGATAGCCGTGCGGGCCGTCACGGCGGGCATCGGTTTGTTTGCCTGAAAATAGTTCAGCCGGCGGGCTATGGTTTGCGGCACGGTCGGACTCACCTCCGCCGACCAAGGCTGAGCTTTGGCACGGCGTCGCTTTTCCGCAACGCTGCGCCACGCCCGGAAAGCGACGGGTTGGTCATGAAATAATGGTGAAGATTGAAGGGCTTGCTGTCTGGATCAATGCGATGATAGATGCCGTCGCTATCCAGTTCCCAGCTTTGCTCATTGTCGATCAGATTGGCAACCATCACCTGATCGAGCACCTGATCGTGCACCGTTGGATTTTCGATGGGCAGCATATATTCCACGCGCCGGTCGAAATTGCGCGGCATCCAGTCGGCCGAACTGATATAGACCCTTGCATCGCGATTGGGCAGTGCTTGGCCGTTACCAAAGGCCCAGATGCGGCTGTGTTCCAGAAAACGTCCGACAACCGATTTCACCCGGATATTTTCCGACATGCCCGGCACGCCCGGACGCAGGCAGCAAATGCCCCGGATGATCAGTTCGATATTCACGCCCGCGTTGCTGGCGGCATAGAGCTTTTCAATAATCGCGGGATCGACCAGCGAATTCATCTTGGCCCAGATCGCGCCGGTCCGTCCTTCACGCACATGGGTGATTTCGGTGTCAATCAGATTACACAGCGAATTGCGCATGTCGCGCGGCGACATGGTGAGCAGTTCCAGCTTTTGCGGTTCGACATAGCCCGTAATATAGTTGAACAGCGCGGCGGCATCGCGGCCCGCGCGCGGATCGGCGGTGAAAAAGCTGAGATCGGTATAGATGCGCGCTGTCACCGGATGGTAATTGCCGGTACCGAAATGGCAATAGGTACGGAATTGCCCCCCTTCCCGCCGAACAACCATGGATATTTTCGCATGGGTCTTCCATTCGATAAAACCATAGACGACCTGCACCCCAGCACGCTCCAGCGCGCTGGCCCAGAGGAGATTCTGCTCCTCATCGAACCGGGCCTTCAATTCCACAACCGCCGTCACTGACTTGCCCGCCTCAGCCGCGTCAATGAGGGCGCGGATGATGGCCGATTGCTTGCCTGCACGGTACAACGTCTGCTTGATCGCCACTACATCGGGATCGTCGGCCGCCTGCTTCAGGAAAGCGATAACGACCTCAAAGCTCTCATAGGGGTGATGAACAACAATGTCTTTCGACCGGATAGCAACAAAACAATCGCCGCCATGTTCGCGAATTCGTTCGGGAAAGCGCGGCGCATAGGGTTCGAATTTGAGGTCGGGCCGATCCTCATCGACAATGGCTGCCAGTTCGCCGATGCCGACAAATCCCTCGATGTCGGCGATAGTCGCTTCATGCCCCTGCAGCATGTCCTGCAACATCTCTTCTACCGCCGGGGGAAGACCGGTTTCAATTTCCATACGGATAACGCGGCCACGGCGGCGGCGCTTGATAGCGCTGCGGTAATAGCGGACGAGATCTTCGGCCTCTTCCTCTATTTCAATATCGCTGTCGCGCAGAATGCGGAACACGCCACTGTCGTGGACCTTGTAACCTGGAAACAACAAGCCGGAGAAGCGCCGCAATATCGCCTCCATCGCCATATAGCGCGCCGGTTCCCCCGGAATACGAACCCAGCGGGATACGGTGGGCGGAATCATGACCAGTTCACGCACCGGTTCCTTGTCGGACAGGCGGACAAGATCGAAAACGACGCTCAACCCCTGATTGGGGATGAAGGGAAAGGGGTGAGCCGGATCAAGCGCCTGCGGCGTCAGGATCGGAAATATCTGTGTCATGAAATGGGTTTCAAGCCACGCATCGGTTTCCGCGCCCATCGACCCTTCGCTGACTACCTCTATTCCAACGTCGGCAAGATCGTGGTGAAGGGCGTGCCAGACCTTTTGCTGTTCAGCCATCAACCGATCGGCCTCAGCGGCGATCAACAGCAATTGCTGGCCAGGGGTCAGGCCATCGGCCGACCGCAAATCGACATCCTGCAATTGCTGGCCCTTCAACCCAGCCACACGCACCATGAAGAACTCGTCCAGGTTGGCGCCCGAAATCGACAGAAACCGCAGCCGTTCCAGCAACGGGTGGGCGGTATTGCAAGCTTCCTCCAACACGCGCCGGTTAAATGCCAACCAGCTCAATTCCCGATTGAAATAGCGTTCTCCCGGCAGGGTCAACGATGCTGATGGGTCGGCTTCGGCCACGCAAAAATCCTTATTGCTCATCATACGCGGAGCGCACAATAGGCGGGTTTACCAACCTATATATCCGCCAACCCTGCATTTTGCAGCGTTTCTTTGGCAAATGGGACTGAAATTTTACGAGATTGCGACAATGACGCATCATTCAGGCAGGCAATAACCGCCGCAATGCCCGCATAGCTGCGCTCGACACGGCGATGCAGAAAGGCCGGAAGGTCAGGCGACCAGGCCGCCCCGCAGTCGGCAAGTCCCTTTTCGATCAGCGCCAGCGTCAATGCGTCGTCCGGCTCCTCAATCGCAACATGGGGCGCAGCGGCAAGGCGAGACCGTAAATCGGGCAGAGCGATGTCCCACATGGCCGGCGGGCAGTCCGCGATCAGCAACAGCGGATAATGCCCCAATTGGGCATCGTTCCACGCATGAAAAAGCATTTCTTCATCGAAGCCTCGCGCATCGTCGATTATCTTGCCGCCAGTCTTGCGGACGAAAAGACGGCCCAGCGTGGATCGACCCGATTTGGCAGGTCCCGTCAATATACTGGTGCGCATCGGCCAAACGCCCCAGTGATCGAGATGCCGAACCGCCAGGCGATTGCTTTCGCTCAACATAAATATTTCGCCCGTGCCGCGCGAAGTCCAATCAAGCGGAAGACTGATCTGACTCATTGCCCGTTCGCTGTCGCCTCCGCACTCTGGCCCCGACGCTGAATCCGCAATATATTGCCTGAAACGGATACGCTCCAACCCCGGCTCGCCAACGCAGCGCGCAGTGATTCCGCTGTTCCTGTATAGCTGACCGCCATCACCGATGTTCCGCCAAGTGCCAGGCTGCTTGTTGTCGCGCTGCGTACGCCCGCTATCGCGCGCAAGGCCGCTTCGCCCTGCCCGACCGAGCCCACGTCCGGCGTATCGAATTGTATTGAAAATGCAGCAAGGCCCGGCATGGTGGCTTCGCCATTGACGCCTGTTTCGAGAGCCAGACCCTCCCCTTCTTCGAGTTTGAGATCGTCTGGATTGACCGGCTCTTCGATAATCAGAGAGGAATCGGGTCGTAATATGCCATTTATCAGCGCCCTTGTGTATAGATCGTCCATCCGCTTGACGGCTTCATCCATCATTTTCGGGATGCCCGAACTGCTCCTGACGCGCAGCGCAAAGATGTCGAGCAGCCGGTTGTCCGGGCCGAAACGCGCCGCGAATCGGCCGATCACCGGGCCGCCCGGCCATTGCCGCTCCAGCCTTGCCATTGGGATGATCACGTCCGCCGCACCATATTCGTCCAACAGCACCCGCCACCACAGCCGTCCGTGCCGTCCCGCCTGCGCCGCATTGAGCAGCAACGGGTCAGGGCCAGTCCCACTGGTGCGGACATAGTCGATCGCGCTATCACCGGTGCGGAAACGCGCCCAGGCCTTTTGCCATTCGGTGCGATTTTCGAACACCTGCTGCGTACCGCCTTCCCAGATGATAGGCAGAACCAGCAGCGGCGGCGAACGCATCGCGGTCGCGCGCACACCCAATATCTGGCCTGCGCGGACGCGGTCGAACAACACGCCGAGCGTGGCGATA
>JAENVZ010000198.1 GCA_016650315.1 Alphaproteobacteria bacterium
CACCTACACCTACACCTACACCTACACCTACACCTACACCTACACCTACACCTACACCTACACCTACACCTACACCTACTCCGACGCCCATACTTCCGTCTATCCAGCAGCCGATCACCAGCATCGCGCCAGCGGTGATTGCGGCTGTTTTCCAGCCCGGCCTTGAAGTCGCAGGTGGCGGCATTCGAATGCCGACGACACAGCTTGCATCGGTACAGGCGCCGCAGGTGCTCGTGGTTGAACGTCCGCCCGAGATACCGAGAGCTCCGGTCGTGCCGGTCCACCCTCCCAAGCAGGCTCGCCATTAACCTCTCCGGGACCTCGCTTACCCCCGGCGAACTATGCTCGAGCGTTGGCCATCCCAGCCGGGTTGGCCGGCACCAGACGGGCCGAAAACGGCGACCTTCCAGACCCGTCACGCAAACATTGCTCCTTGGGTTGCTGGCGGGCAGCATAGCCTGTTCGAACCCGGCCGCCGCTGCACCCTTGTCGTCCAATATAACCGCTGCCGTCCAATCAGCGACTGTTGGGCCCGAGCGGGGCCACGCTGATTTTGCGGACGAGGCCATGTCCCAGGATGCACGGGACGTTGCCAATTGGGTCACCGCTTCCGGCGACAATCGCGGCTTGCCATTCATCGTCGTCGATAAGGTGAGCGCCAGGCTCTTTGTCTTCGATGGTCAGAGTCGCATTCTCGGCACAGCGCCAGCGCTCCTGGGCCTCGGGCGCGGGGATGATACAGTGCCCGGCATCGGGCAGCGGAAACTGGCCACCATTCGACCAGCCGAACGCACGACCCCGGCGGGTCGGTTCGAGGCTGCGCTCGGCCATGATCTCGAACAGGACATTCTCTGGGTGAACTATGGCGCGGCCCTGTCGCTGCACCGGGTCATCGTCGGCAAACCGGCGGACCGGCGACACGCACGGCTCGCATCGGTCACTCCGCTTGACAACCGCATTTCCTATGGCTGCATCAACGTACCGGCGCACTTCTACGACAATGTCGTCGCGCCTGCGTTCAAAGGAACTGTGGGGATCGTCTACATCCTGCCCGAGACAAAGCCGATCACAGCGGTTTTCGCCATGCACAGAAGCTTTGAGTCATCCGTCGTGGTTCATGCGACGCCGTCGCCGGTGATGCCCAGTCCCCCACAAGCGCTGGAGCATTGACGCCAGTGCGTGCGTCTTCATGCGTGCCCGTATATTTGATGATTTGGGGGAGGATGGCCTAACACATTGATTTTACTGGTGACCCCTACGGGAATCGAACCCGTGTTTCAGCCGTGAGAGGGCCGCGTCCTAACCGCTAGACGAAGGGGCCGCTTGGTGCGGGTGTAGAGCCTCTATAGCGCCTTGCGGCTGATTTCAAGCCGGTCCGCGTGATAGACTACACAACAAAAAAGGGCCGGCGCTTTCGCACCGGCCCAGTATGTTCGCAGGAGGAACATCATGTGGTGGGCGGCCCTCCTGGCGAGCCGCCCTCCCGCGTTCAATAGTTGTATGCACGTTCGCCGTGGCTGGTGAGGTCCAGACCCTGCTGCTCGGCTTCCTCGGTCGGACGCAGACCCATGGTCTTGTCGACGATGAAGTAGAGGATCGCAGAACCGATACCCGACCACAGCAGCGTAATCACGACAGCTTTAATCTGCGTGATGACCTGCGTACCCATATCATAGGCGCCGATACCCGCCGGGAAAACGGTGTAGTCGAAGAAGCCCTGACCGCCCAGCGCCGGGTCGGCAACGATGCCGGTGCCGATGGCGCCGATGATGCCGCCGATGCAGTGGACGCCGAAGACGTCCAGGCTGTCGTCATAGCCGAACTTCTTCTTCACGAACGACACGAACAGGTAGCAGATTGGCGACACGGTGAAGCCGAGGGCAATCGATGTCATCGGCGCTGCAAAGCCCGAAGCCGGGGTGATGGCGACAAGACCGGCAACCGCGCCGGTTGCTGCACCTAGCAGCGAAGGTTTGCCATGATGGAACTGTTCGACCAGCGCCCATGCCACCGCTGCAGCGGCAGTCGCGACCATCGTGTTGATGAAGGCCACGGCGGTGACGCCATTGGCTTCCAGGTTGGAACCGGCGTTGAAGCCGAACCAGCCGACCCACAGCAGCGAAGCGCCGATCATGGTCATGGTCAGCGAGTGCGGCGGCATGGGTTCCTTGGGATAGCCAACACGCTTGCCGATCATGAGGCAGCCGACGAGGCCAGCGATACCCGCATTGATGTGGACGACGGTGCCGCCCGCAAAGTCGAGCGCGCCGATGCCCCAGAGGTAGCCATAGTCGGTCGGTGCGTCAGGCAGGAAGTCCGGGCCCGCCCAGTACCATACCATGTGGGCAATCGGGAAATAGATCACGGTCAGCCACAGCACGACGAAAACGATGAGTCCGCTGAACTTCACGCGTTCCGCAAAGGCTCCTATGATCAGCGCCGGCGTGATGCAGGCGAAGGTCATCTGGAACATTACGAAGACGAATTCGGGCAGATAGACGTTGTTGGAGAAGGTCGCCGCATAGGTTGCGCTCGACACACCCGCCAGAAACACCTTCGAAAAGCCGCCAACGAACGGATTGCCGCTGGTGAAGGCAAGGCTGTAACCCCAAGCGCACCAGACAAGGGCCGCGACCGACACGATCATGAACACCTGCATCAGGACGCTCAGCATGTTCTTGGTACGCACCAGGCCGCCATAGAATAGCGCGAGGGCCGGGACCGACATCATCAGCACCAGAGCGGAGGATACGAGCATCCAGGCGACGTCGCCCTTATCGACCATGCCGGCCATCTGCTCAACGGTGGGCGCCTTTATCGGCCCATCCTGCGCCCATGCGGGCATGGCGGTCAGCAGGGATACGCCAAGCGCACCCACTCCGCCCAAGATTTTCTTGGAAATAGTCATCATTCCCCCTTTTTCTTAAAGTGCGGTTTCGCCGGTTTCGCCTGTGCGGATACGCACGGCCTGACCGACATCCAGGACAAAGATCTTGCCATCACCGATGGCGCCGCTGTTGGCGGCTTGCTGTGCTGCTTCAACCACGCGCGGAGCGAGGTCGTCGTCGCAAACTACTTCGATCTTGATCTTGGGAACCATGTTGGTGCTGTATTCAGCGCCGCGATAGATTTCCGTCTGTCCTTTCTGACGTCCGAAGCCCTTGACTTCGCTGACCGTCATTCCGGCGACCCCCAACGAAGACAGTGCTTCGCGGACGTCGTCCAGTTTGAACGGCTTGATGATCGCTATGACTAGTTTCATTTCGCCCCCTTATTCTGGTGTGCGCTGCATAACTAGCAAGAGCTGTGCCAGACTCTTAAGCAAGCGTTAATGCGGGGCTTTGTTACGCCAAGGGGTGTTGCGTCGCCGAAATTTTGTGCAGTGCGATTAATATGCCTAAAAAAAAGGCATGGCCCGGCGCGCGGAGCACCCATTTTCAAAGCATGCAGCTTTAGCCCGCCGCCGTGCCACCCACGACCAGGCCTTCCAGCAATAATGTAGGCTGACCAACGCCTGCAGGAACAGATTGGCCGCCCTTGCCGCACACACCGATGCCTTCATCGAGCGCCATGTCATTACCGATGCCGGTGACTTTGGTCAGCGCCGTAGGGCCATCGCCGATCAGCGTTGCGCCCTTAATGGGATCGCCCAGCTTGCCATCTTCTATCCGGTACGCCTCGGTGCAGGAAAAGACGAATTTACCTGACACGATGTCGACCTGCCCCCCACCGAAGCTCTTGGCGAAAATACCCTTTTTAACGCGGGATAGAAGTTCGGCGGGATTATCATTGCCACCGCGCATGAACGTGTTCGTCATGCGCGGCATGGGCGCATGAGCATAGCTTTCGCGGCGGCCATTGCCGGTGGGCGCAACGCCCATCAACCGGGCGTTGAGGCGGTCCTGCATATAGTTTTTGAGAATGCCGTCCTCGATCAGGATATTTTCCTGCGTCGGCGTGCCTTCGTCATCGATGGACAGTGAGCCGCGTCGGTTCATGATGCTGCCGTCATCGACGACCGTAACGCCGGACGCGGCGACGCGTTCGCCGATCCGGCCAGAGAAAGCCGACGTTCCCTTGCGGTTGAAATCGCCTTCCAGTCCGTGCCCGATTGCTTCATGCAACAACACGCCGGGCCAGCCGGGGCCCAGAAGGACAGTCATTTCGCCGGCGGGTGCTGCAACCGAGCGCAGGTTGACGCTGGCCTGTGCAATCGCCTCGTCAATGGCACGGTTCCAGTTTTCGGGCTTGAACAGGTCGTCATAAAGATAGCGCCCGCCCATGCCGAACACGCCGCTTTCGCGCCGTCCATTTTCTTCAAGGATGATCGAAACGTTCAGGCGCACCAGTGGGCGAATATCGCTGGCTGTAAAGCCATCGGCGCGGATGATGTCGATGACGCTCCAGCTTCCGGCAAGGCTGACCGAAACCTGCGACACGCGCGGATCGCGTTCGCGAGCGATGGCGTTGATCTGTTCGCACAGGGCCACCTTTTTGGCAAAAGACACCAGCTCAAGCGGATTGGCGTCGGTATAGAGATGCTGGTTGGTACGTTTTGGCGGTGGTGCTGGTGGTGCTTTGGCGGGGTCAAGCAAGGTCAGGGTTTCCGCTGCCCGGCGAATGGCGGCTTCGCTGATGTCATTGGCGTGCGAAAAGCCGGTCATTTCGCCGGACACGCCACGCAAACCAAAGCCCGCATCAGTGCTGTAGTCGGCGGTTTTCAGCCGTCCATCGTCGAATCCGAAGCTCTCGCTTGCACGATATTGCAGGTAAAGCTCACCATCATCGCAGTTTTTCAGCGCTTCGTGAGTGAGGCGCTGTGCGCTGTCAGGATCAAGCGCGCCATCGCGGTACAGGAACTTGCGGACGTCGTGAATTTCGGATGCTGTGTCGGTCATGATGTCGATATAGGCAAGTCAGGCGGCTTGTGCACCCTCATCTTCGCCATGCTGCGGTAAATTGTCGGCAGGTCCCCCGATCAGGACGAAGCGGCGATCGCAATAGCCGCATTCGACATAGCCTTTTTCGTCGATTTCCAGAAAGATGCGCGGATGGCCGAGCGCGGCTCCGTCAGGAATGTCGGATGCGCCGTCGCAGGAGACGCGCGTTTTGGATGTGCGGGTGGTTTCGGGCGGCTGGATCATGGGAGCGGGCTTTATCATTGCTTTTTCTGCGGTGCAATAAGGGGTGCAATGGACGTAAATCGTTTCTCTTGCCCTGCAAGCCAGACTTTGCTTTGCCTCTAGAGGCAGGGGCGCTATTACCCGCCGCATGACTCAAGACTATTCTTCCCAGAACGCCATCGAAATCGACGGTTTGTCCAAGGTCTATGCCAGTGGCAAACAGGCCCTCGATAATATCATGCTGAATGTGCCGCGCGGGCAGATTATGGGTTTGCTTGGTCCCAATGGGGCGGGCAAGTCGACTCTGATCAATATTCTTTCGGGCATGGTCAACAAAACTGGCGGCACGGCCCGGATATGGGGTTTCGACATCGCGCAGAACCCGCGCAACGCGAAAAACAGCATTGGCGTAGTGCCGCAGGAAATTGTCTTCGATCCGTTTTTTACGCCCTTTGAAACGCTGGAGAATCAGGCGGGCTTCTATGGCGTACCCAAATCGCGGCGGCGGACGATGGAACTGCTGCGCGCCGTACATCTGGAGGACAAGGCCAACGCTTATGCCCGAACGCTGTCGGGCGGCATGAAACGCCGGTTGCTGGTCGCAAAGGCCATGGTGCATTCGCCGCCGATCCTGGTTCTCGATGAACCGACGGCCGGTGTGGATATCGAATTGCGGCAACAGCTATGGGCCTATGTCAAGCAACTCAATGAACAGGGCGTCACCATTGTTTTGACTACGCATTATCTGGAAGAGGCGGAGGAGTTGTGCGATCACATCGCCATCATCAATCATGGTCGGCTGATCGCCAACAAGCCCACGCGGGAACTGGTCAACATGGCGCAGGAAAAAGTTGTCGAGGTGACGGTTGACCGCGATCTGGACGAGGTGCCGGTTGCGGCCTGTTTTGAAAAAATTGAACTGACTGCGGGGCGTGTCCTGACGATCACCTATCTCAAGAGTGAGGCCAATGCAGGCGATGTTCTTGCGGCGGTGCAGAAGGATGGGCTGGGCATTGTCGATGTTTCGACGCGGGAACCCGATCTGGAGGATGTGTTCCTTCATTTGACGCGGCAGACGGCTTAAGCCAATTATGTCATCATCCATTTCCCGTTGGGTTCGAGCAGTATCGAGCTTGTCGAGATGCGGTCGTCGAGAACTCTTTTGGGCCGGCGGGCTCTTCTCGACTACAGTTCTCGACAGGCTCGAACCTTCGCTCGAAGCAAACGGGTAGAATAATTAGGCGAGGACCATGCCCACCGAAATTTATGACGTTATTATCATCGGTTCGGGTGCCGCAGGCCTTACGGCTGCGATAAACCTGGCTCAGGATAAAAGGGTGCTGGTCCTTGCCAAGGGTGCGATCGATGGTGGCTCCACCAATTGGGCGCAGGGTGGTATCGCGGCTGTTCTGGATGCTGGCGACACGTTTGAAAGTCATGTTCGAGATACGATGGTTGCAGGTGCAGGCCTCAACAATCGTGAGACAGTGGAATTCGTCGTTTCCAATGCCCCGACCGCGATCGAGCGGCTGGCTACGCTTGGCGTTCCCTTCAATGCTGGCGAGGATTTTGGTGAGCGTTGGCACCTGACGCGGGAAGGCGGCCACAGCCATCGTCGCATTGTTCATGTCGATGACGCGACCGGCGCAGCGGTGCAGGCGGCGTTGATTCGCGCGGCGGAGGCCAATCCCAACATCACGCTGATGCCAGATATGGTCGCCATCGATCTTATCACCAGTCGTCATGGTGAGAAATATTCGGGGGATGGCCATGTCTGGGGCGTCTATGCCTTCAACAAGGCAACCGATCATGTGGATGCCTGTGTCGGTCGCGCGACTATATTGGCGACCGGCGGGGCAGGGCGGACCTATCTGTTTTCCACAGCGCCACGCGGGGCGACGGGGGACGGCATCGCCATGGCCTGGCGCGCGGGATGCCGCGTCTCCAATATGGAAATGAACCAGTTCCACCCGACCTGTCTCTATAATCGGGAGGTCAAGAATTTCCTGATTACGGAAGCGATGCGCGGTGAAGGCGGCCTATTGAAGCTGCCCCCCGGCATTCCGGGCGGTGGCAAACGCTTCATGGACCGGCATGACAAGCGCGGCGAACTTGCGCCCCGTGATGTGGTGGCGCGGGCTATCGACCATGAAATCAAGCGACTTGGTCTTGATTATGTTCATCTCGACATCAGTCACAAGCCGCCCGAGTTCATCAAGGAACATTTCCCTACCATTTACGCGCGGTTGTTGGACCTCGACCTCGACATAACGAAGGAACCGATCCCGGTCGTTCCTGCCCAGCATTACACCTGTGGCGGCGTCATCATTGACCTCGATGGCTGCACGGACCTGCCGGGCCTCTATGCGGCGGGCGAGGTGAGCGAAAGCGGCCTGCACGGCGCCAATCGCCTGGCGTCTAATTCGTTACTGGAATGCTTCGTCTTTGGTGAAGCGGCGGCCCGGCATATCGACGCAAACTGGGATAGCCTGCCGCCCCCGCCACCGATCCGGTCATGGGACGAAAGCCGGGTCACCGACAGTGACGAGGAAGTCATCGTCAAGCACAACTGGTCGGAAATTCGACGCTTCATGTGGGACTATGTCGGCATTGTGCGCACCACCAAGCGGTTGGAGCGCGCACATCATCGCGTCAATCTTCTGGCTCAGGAGGTTGACGAATATTACGGCAATTTCCGTGTTACGCCGGATCTCATCGAATTGCGCAACCTGCTGGAAGTCGCGCGCCTGATCGTGCGGTCAGCGCTTCACCGCAAGGAAAGCCGTGGCCTGCATTATGTGCTCGATTACCCGGATATGTTGCCGGTAGCGCACGATACGGTTCTGATCCCCTAGAGCAAGCCGCGCGATATGTGAATCACCCGGCTTGCTCTAAGTTTTTGTTGTCGCATCGCTTTTTGCCGAAAACCGGTTCCCACTTTTCCGCGCGATACTCTAATAGATTGAGGATTCTCCGCAAAGGGCGTCGATGGCGCCCTGCAGGATGTAGCTGGCGGCCAATTTGTCCACCAGCTCGCTGCGCCGTGCGCGGCTGGTGTCGGCATCGATCAGGGTGCGGGTGACAGCTTGCGTCGACCAGCGTTCGTCCCATAACAGGATAGGCAGGCCAAGGTCGGCAATATTGCGGGCGAAGGCGCGGCTCGATTGGCTGCGCGGCGATTCACTGCCATCCAGGTTGAAAGGCAGGCCGATGACAATGCCCTTGACCAGTTGTTCGGCAATGAATCCGGCCAATGTCGCTTTGTCCTTGGTGAACTTCGTCCGAGCTATGGTGTGTGCGGGGCTGGCAATGGACCAGCCCGCATCGCATAGCGCAAGGCCGATGGTTTTTGTGCCGACATCCAGCCCGATCATCCGCCCACCCATTGGCAGAACGGCGCGGAACTGGTCGCGGTCAGCCGTAATCAGTGCTTCAGGAATATTTTCAGCCTTTCATTCGCATCCGCCCGGATATTGGCCCAGAACAGGCCATAATCATAGACATGGTAATTATTGCCGGGAAGCACGAAGGGGCCAAGTTCAGGTGGCGGTCCGATCAACAGGAACCCCTGCCGGTCGCAGCGGGCCGGAATGGCACCGGGTACCAGAGCTGTTTCGTTCATCGCATCACGAAGGCTGAGCGTCCCTAGATTTGTGCGCGCGGCGGCCGCGCTGTCAGGTGCGCCGGTCAAAGGGTTGGTGCACAACATCCGGGTGCCCTTGCGCGGCTGGCCGGTCAGGCCAAGGCTGGTATCGTAAACACTTCGCACAATTGAAGTGTCGGCTGGTTCAGCGAAGCTTTGCCAGCCAAGGATACAATTGGCCTGATCCTTTTTGATGCAGGCGGGTAGGCCGAGCGCGGGCAAGTCACTTTGCAGCGATACCGGCCAGCCGATAATATAGGCGGCAACGATTCGGTGAGCGAGCGGCGTTCCGGCCACTTCTTCCTTCATCAGGCGCATCAGGTGCAGCGATCCCTGGCTGTGTGCTGCGAGGATGATCGGCCTGTTCGGGTTTTGCGACAGGAAATAGGCGAACGCCGATGCGACATCGCGATAGGCCGCGTCTATTGCGTTTTGCGCATCGTTTTTAATGGTCAAAAAAGCGCCGAAAGTCGCCTGCCGGTAACGGGGCGCCCACACTTCGCCTGCGCCGTTGAAGGCGCTCGCTTGTCCCTTGATGAATAATTTGGCGTAATAGGCCGATTCTTCATCATTCAGCGGGGCGTTCCACTGGCTCCGTTCCCGATAAGAAGTCGGATGAATGAAAAATATGGCGGCATGACCATCATGATTGGCGGCAACGCCCTTTGGTGTCCACAGCGCTGGATTATCTCGGCTTATGTCGGGTCGCGCATACCACATGGATTGTTTCGCATAAGCGCCCGAACCCAGCGGCTTTGGCTCGGCATAGGTCACAGACGGGACCATCGCCGCTGTCATGAGCTGCTGCCCCCAAATCCGATATACAAAGGCAGCGGCAACAGCGAGCATAATGAGTGTCGTAACCATATAGAGGAACTTACGGGCCAAAACGGCTCTCCGATGGTGCAGTGCAGCATAAATCGCCCAGGAGCAATTTCGTTCCTGTGCATGTTGAGTGCGTTCATTGCAACAGCTTGGGCAACAGTGTTAACGACTTTGGGTGTGAAGCGGCTTGAAGCGGGGCTTGTGCGGTGCTAGCGGCGGGCCATGTCAGTCGATCATGCAACCGTCAAGAAAATCGCCAGTCTGGCCCGGATCGCAATCAGCGATGCCGAAGCTGACGCACTGGTGCCTGAACTCAACAACATCCTTGGCTGGGTGGAACAATTGGGGGAGGTGGATGTCACCGGCGTAGAGCCGATGACTGCTGTTATTCCCAATCAGACACGTCTCCGCGACGATGTGGTGAGCGACGGCAACGTCCGGGAAAAAGTGCTGGCCAACGCGCCACAGGCCGAACATGGCTTTTTCGCGGTGCCGAAGGTGATCGAATGATGGCCGAAGGACAGCATTCGATCATCCCGGACAGCGGTGCAGCCGCGACCGATCCGGGATCCAGGAACAAAAAATCATGACCGAACTCACCGATCTTACTGTTGCGGGAATCCGTGATGGTTTCCGCAAGGGCGATTTTACCGCGCGTGAAGTTGCGGGTGCATTCAACGCCAATGTCGCCGCGGCCAAGGCATTGAACGCCTTCATCGTTGAAACCCCGGACCATGCATTGACCGCCGCCGATGCCGCCGACAAGGCGCGGGCGGAGGACAAGCTGCTGCCGCTATCGGGCGTACCCATCGGCATGAAAGACCTTTTCTGTACACAAGGCGTGCAGACCACGGCGGCCAGCCACATATTGGAAGGGTTCGTACCAGCCTATGAATCCACCGTTTCCCGCCATTTGTTTGAGGCGGGAGCGGGAATGCTGGGCAAAATGAACCTGGACCAGTTCGCCATGGGTTCGTCCAACGAAACCAGCTATTTCGGTAATGTGATTTCGCCCTGGCGACGTAACGACGGCGGCAATGCCGATCTGGCGCCCGGCGGCTCTTCGGGCGGCAGTTCGGCAGCGATAGCGGCGCGGTTGTGTCCCGCGGCAACCGGCACCGACACCGGCGGATCGATTCGCCAGCCTGCGGCCTTTACCGGCATATCGGGGATCAAGCCGACCTATGGCCGTTGCTCGCGCTGGGGCATTGTTGCCTTTGCCAGTTCATTGGATCAGGCCGGACCGATGGCCCGCGATGTGCGCGATTGCGCGATCATGCTGGAAAACATGGCGGGTTTCGACCCGCGCGATGCGACCTCGCTCGACCTGCCGGTGCCGAAATGGGAAGAGGGACTTTCCAGCAACCTGAAGGGCAAGCGGATCGGCATTCCCAAGGAATATCGCGTCGAAGGCATGCCCAGCGAGATCGAGGCGCTCTGGCAGCAGGGCATCGCCTGGATGAACGATGCGGGCGCGGATGTCATTGAGGTGTCCCTGCCGCATACCCGATACGCACTGCCCACTTATTACATCATTGCGCCCGCCGAGGCTTCGTCCAACCTCGCACGCTATGATGGCGTGCGTTACGGATTGCGCGATTTGCCGGAAGGGGCAGGGTTGCAGGATATGTACGCCGCCACCCGCGCCGCCGGTTTCGGACCGGAGGTCAAGCGCCGCATCATGATCGGCACCTATGTGCTCTCCGCCGGTTTCTACGACGCCTATTATACGCAGGCGCAGAAGGTGCGGACGCTGATCGCGCGGGATTTCGAGAAAGTCTGGGAAAACTGCGACCTGCTGCTGACCCCGACAGCGCCGAGCACGGCCTTTGCGTTGGGGGAAAAGCAGGCCGATCCGCTGGCGATGTATTTGAACGACGTGTTCACCGTGCCGGCCTCGCTGGCTGGCCTGCCTGCCATGTCGGTTCCGGGCGGCCTTGATTCGCAAGGCCTGCCGCTGGGTCTGCAGATCATCGGCAAGCCGCTGGACGAGCAGGGCGTGCTGAACGCGGGGCTTGCTATAGAGGAACGTGCGGGCTTCACGGCGCGACCGGGGAAGTGGTGGTGAATTTCATAGGCCGTTCGTCCCGAGCGAAGTCGAGGGACGTTGGCTTGGCGCAGCGTGTCTCGACTGCGCTCGACACGAACGGAAATCAGGATGACTGAATCAACATACCGAATCCAGGGCGTAACTGGCGAATGGGAGGTCGTGATCGGCCTTGAGGTCCATGCGCAGATCACTTCGCACGCCAAGCTGTTTTCCGGCGCGGCGACCGAATTTGGCGCGGAACCCAATACGCAGGTCAGTCTGGTCGATGCGGCCATGCCCGGCATGTTGCCCGTGCCGAATCGCGAATGCATTCGTCAGGCGGTGCGGACCGGCATGGCGATCAATGCAGTCATCAATAAATGGTCGCGTTTCGACCGGAAGAATTATTTCTACGCCGATTTGCCGCAGGGCTACCAGATTTCGCAGCTCTACCATCCGATCGTGGGTGAAGGCGAAATTGATGTGACGCTGGACGAGAAGGACCCTGACAGCGCGGTCAAGACAATCGGTATCGAGCGCATCCATGTCGAACAGGATGCCGGAAAGCTGATGCATGACCAGCATCCGACGCGTTCTTATGTCGATCTCAATCGCTGCGGCGTCGCTCTGATGGAAATCGTATCGCGGCCCGATATGCGCTCGCCGGTCGAGGCTGGAGCCTATCTGCGCAAACTGCGCACGATCCTGCGCTATGTTGGATCTTGCGATGGCAATATGGAGGAAGGCTCCATGCGCGCGGACGTCAACGTGTCGGTGCGCAAGCCCGGTGGGGAATTGGGCACCAGGACCGAAACGAAGAATGTAAACAGTGTCCGCTTCGTCATGCAAGTCATTGAATATGAAGCAAGCCGGCAAGTCGATGTGATCGAATCTGGCGGCAAGATCGTGCAGGAAACGCGTCTGTTCGACCCAGACAAGAATGAAACCCGGTCGATGCGGTCGAAAGAAGACGCGCATGATTATCGTTATTTCCCTGATCCCGACCTGTTGCCGCTGGAACTGGACGATGCGTTTCTGGAGGAATGCCAGCGTTCGCTGCCCGAACTGCCCGATGCCAAGCGTCGCCGCTATGAAAGCGCGTTGGGCCTGTCGGCCTATAACGCAGCCGTCCTGACCGCCGAAGCCGAAACCGCGCGTTGGTTCGAGGCGCTGCTGGCCGAAGGGGCGCGCATCCAGAAGAAGAGCGAACCGGAAGTCGCCAAGGCGTCAGCCAACTGGCTGCTTTCCGAACTGTTCGGGGCGCTCAATCGCCTTGGCAAGACGTTGGATGACAGCCCGGTCGGTCCCGAACAGGGCGCGGAATTGCTGGCTCTGGTTGCCGACGGCACGCTGTCGGGAACGCTCGCCAAGCAGGTTTTCGAAATCATGCTCGAAACGGGTGACGGCCCTGAAAAGATCGTCGAGGAAAAGGGTCTCAAGCAGACCTCGGACACCGGCGCGATTGAAGAAGTCATCGCGGGGGTGCTCGCCGCCAATATGGACAAGGTCGAACAATATCGCAGCGGCAAGGAAGCCTTGTTCGGCTTTTTCGTTGGCCAGACGATGAAGGCTATGGGCGGCAAGGCCAACCCCAAGGTGGTGAATGAATTGCTGAAAACGGCGCTGGCCTAACCTTGGGGCCTGACCTTGGGGCCTGACTTAGTCTGGCGGCGGCATTTCCTGTGGTCCTCTGTCCGGTTGGTCAAAATCCGGCGTTTCCGGCACGATCTCCGGCGGTTCGTGCATCGGAGCCTCATCTGGCGGGCTGGGGGGAGGGGCTTCAGGTGGCGATTGCGGGTCGATCCTGTCGGGCGGCGGTATATCGGGTTGAGTAGCCATTTTGCATCTCCTGTTGGAACACTTACGTGCGTCCTGCGTAGAGGTTCCATAGCTTATGCGACCATGCCCTTGCCCTCGGAACGCATCTGCTCTATGCCGCGCCGACCGGCGACCGATGCGGGCGTGGCGAAACTGGTAGACGCGCCAGATTTAGGTTCTGGTATCGAAAGATGTGGGGGTTCAAGTCCCTTCGCCCGCACCAGTACAGATGCCAGGCATCCGCATTGGCATCGCCAACGAAATTCCAGCTTTAGAAGGCGTTAGAGTAGAAAACATGCAGACTGTCGAAACGTTGAACGAGGGCCTGAAACGCGCCTACACCTTGACCATCACCGCCAAGGACATCGACGCGCGCGTCGACAAGGAAGTGAAAAGCATGGCGCCGCAGGTGCGTATGCCCGGTTTTCGTCCCGGTAAGGTCCCGGCCAATCTGGTCCGCAAGATGCACGGTGAAGCGTTGCAGCGTGATGCGCTGAGCAGTTCGATCCAGGAAGGCGTGCAAAAGCTTCTGGCCGAAAAGAAACTGCGTCCGGCGATGCAGCCTTCGGTTGAACTGGACGAAGGCTATGAGTTGGGCAAGGATGCCGAAGTCAAGGTCGCGTTAGAAGTGCTGCCTGAAGTGCCCGCGCCTGCGATTGAAGGCCTGACGCTTGAGCGCCTGACTGTCGAGGTCAAGGACGAACAGGTCGATGAGGCGGTTGAGCGCATTGCGTCCCAGCAGCAGCGTTTTGATGCCGCACCCGAAGGCCATAAGGCCAAGGACGGCGATCAGGTCATCATGGATTTCGTCGGTAAGGTCGACGGCGTTGCCTTTGATGGCGGCACGGGTGAAGGCATGGCCGTTGTCATCGGGTCAGGCAATCTCATTCCCGGCTTTGAAGACCAGCTTGTCGGTGTCAAGGTGGGCGAGGACAAGACCATCGAGGTCACATTCCCCGATGACTACAATGCAGAAAATCTGAAGGGCAAGGCGGCGACGTTTGACCTCAAGATCACAGAGGTCAAGATCAAGGCGGAAGGTGCGCCCGACGATGAATTCGCCAAATCGCTTGGGCTGGAAAGCATGGAGCAGCTTCGCGGTTTGCTGAAGGGGCAGATCGAGCAGGAGCATAATGGCCTGACGCGCACCCATATGAA
>JAENVZ010000199.1 GCA_016650315.1 Alphaproteobacteria bacterium
GCGCCGCAGCTCGGGCAATGGATGATCGGGATCGGCGTTCCCCAGTAACGCTGGCGCGACACGCCCCAGTCGCGCAACCGCCAGACGGTCGTACCCTGTCCCCAGCCTTCGGCCTCGGCGCGGTCAATGACGGCCTGTTTGGCGGCCTCTATGTCCATGCCGTTCAGGAATTGCGAATTCACCAGATGCCCCGGCCCCGTATAGGCCTCATCATGGATCGGCGCGTCTTCCTGTCCCTCGGGCGCGACGACGCGTTCGACGGGCAGCATATATTTGCGCGCGAAATCCAGGTCGCGCTGGTCGTGCGCGGGCACACCCATGACCGCGCCGGTGCCATAGTCCATCAACACGAAATTGGCGACGAACAGCGGCAACTTCCAGTCTGGATTGAAAGGATGGACGACCGACAGGCCAGTATCGTGGCCTTTCTTCTCCATTGTCTCGATGTCCGCCGCAGCGGTGCCGGTGGCGCGGCATTCCTCGATGAAGGTGGTCAGCAACGGATCGTTTTTGGCCAGCGCCTGCGCAATGGGATGATCGGCGGCGATGGCGGCGAAGCTGGCGCCGAAAATCGTGTCGGGGCGAGTGGAGAAAACGGCAAGTTCGCTATGGCCATCCACCGACTGATCCAGCTTGAAACTGAATTGCAGGCCGACGCTCTTGCCGATCCAGTTTTCCTGCATCAACTTGACCTTTTCGGGCCAGTGGTCGAGCGTTTTCAAACCATCGAGCAGTTCGTCGGCAAAATCGGTGATCTTCAGGAACCATTGCGAAAGTTTTCGCTTTTCGACCGGCGCGCCTGAACGCCAGCCCTTGCCGTCGATCACCTGCTCATTGGCGAGCACGGTCATATCGACCGGGTCCCAATTGACCGCCGATTCCTTGCGATAGACCAGACCATGTTCATACAGGTCCAGGAACAGCGCCTGTTCATGGCCGTAATATTCCGGCTCGCACGTGGCAAGTTCGCGTGACCAATCCAGTGCAAAGCCCAGTTTCTTCAGTTGCGCGCGCATGGTGGCGATATTCTCGCGCGTCCAGCTTCCCGGATGCACCTTCTTTTCCATGGCGGCATTTTCGGCGGGCATGCCAAAGGCGTCCCAGCCCATGGGGTGCAGCACCTCATGCCCCGTCATGCGCCGGAATCGCGCCAGCACGTCACCCATGGAATAATTGCGCACATGGCCGATGTGGATGCGGCCAGAGGGGTAGGGAAACATCTCCAGCACATAACTGCGCGGCTTGGCGCTGTCGTCGGAGGCGCGAAAACTCTGCTGTTCGTCCCAGATTTTCTGCCAGCGGGCATCGGCCTCAAGCGGGTTGAAGCGCCTTTGCATATTCACTCCCAAGATAAGGCCTGTCGCGCGGGGGCGTCAGCCGCCAATGGCGCTGCGGCGCAGATCGCGCGCCTTGGACAAAATGATTTCTTCCAGTTTTTGCACAGTCGCGGCCTGAACCGGCGCATCGACCCACTGCCCTGCCTGATTGACCTGGCGGCTGGCCGCAACGCGCAACGCATCGGCACGCAAGTCCTGGTCCAGGATCGATACGGTCAGCTTCATGCGTTCATTGGGCGCGGTCGGATTGGCGTACCAGTCGGTAACGATCACGCCGCCATTGGAGTCGGTTTGCAGCAGCGGCATGAAGGATAAAGTGTCAAGACTCGCCCGCCATAAATAGCTGTTGACGCCGATTGTCGTCACCCGCGATGCGGCAAGGTCGGCCTTGGGGCGCTCTTGCCGCGATCCGCAGGCCGCCAGCACCGACAGGCTGGCGATGATGAGAATGGTGCGGACGGCCGGCACGGAAATTGGGCGAAGCATGAAGCTTTTCCTTGAAAAATCTGGATGTCTCGAAGGCTTCTATAGTTGGTCCTGCGGCGGGAGCAAGCCTGTCGCGCAGGCGATTCTCCCCAAAGTAGCGTCCCGCCTGTGTGTTTAATGCCACAAAGCCGCAGAAAACCGACTCGCGGGGCTAGTCGTGACCGTCAAAATGGTGATATAGATACATCATAAAATTAAATGGAGGAGTATTGGGGGATCATGCGTACGCGTAGGGGATATGTGCTTTGGACCGGAGCGGCTGTTGCCGTGGCCGTCTTTGCCTTGTCGCCTGCAATCGGGGCGGTGGCCAATATGGTCGGCGGCTCGGGCGAATCGCGTACCGTATCGCTCAGCCAATTGGGCGGCATCGGCTCCTTCACCCCTGCCAACCCCGATCCGCGGCTGGCGGCGACTTATGCCAAGGCGGCATTGCAGTCGAATCGCTCCTTCCGTTTCACGCCTACCAGTGGTTCGATGAGCGGCAGCCGGTCTGTCACCATCGCTGTTCGCGCCGGCAATTTCACGGGGCTGTCCGATCGTGGCGTGTCCATGACCATTACGCCGGTCGCCTATAATCTGGGCGTTGCGCGCGGGTGGAAGAAATTCGCATTGCCCGATTCGGTGGGCAGGGCTGAACTTCCCCCAGTGGCGATTGAAACCAGCCTGAACAGTCCGCTATCCGCCGATAGTTTTAGCCTGACTGGCAAGAAGAAGTTCAGCACCAGCGTCCAGTTGGACAGCGAACGCCCGATCGCCACGTCGCCACAAACGCTGGCAGGTACGGAAGCGATTTCGGTCGATGTCGCGGGTTCCTATTCCCTGACCCGCAATCTGGACCTGAAAGCAGGCGTCCGGTATCGCGGACCTGGAAACCGCCTTGCGCTCCTGACCGACGACCGGCAGGACAGCCAGGCCGTCTATATCGGAACAGCGTTCAAGTTCTGATAGGCGTTTGAGCCTGTCGATCAGGCGGGATAATCCACATATTGTATAGGCCCTACCAAGGGGAGGCCATAATTGTGGAATGCACTCAGGCGACCGGATTTAATGGAAGCGACTGTTTTGTATCTTGCGGAACAGAAGTCCTATTAGTCGGATGATCTAAATGCGAAATGTACCTATTTGATTGAGGTCCCCAATCAAAATACAATCCGCCCATACCAGAGGTGATGGTAGAAGCCTCAGCAGAAGAAATATCGAACGAATTTGAAAATAGGAGGCCTGTTTTTTTATTTCCTAAAATGGAAGCATGAATTTCTAAGTGATACTTCCCCGCTTGAAATTCGAAACCACTGCCATTCTTAGGTAAAAGAAAGTGATGGTTCACTACAATGCCTGTATCGCCTACAAAAAGACCGCTGCCTCTAACAAGTCTATCGTCACCATAGACCCAAACATTAAAATTCTGTTTGCTCTCATTGTGCTGGAGAGTCGCATAAAGACTCTCAACAATACGACCCCGCTTGGAATCAGAAATTAATAATCCTCGTAGGAATATTTTCGGAGCGGAACCTTTCAATCCTTCTTCACGTGAACCATCAGGTCCAAAGTAAACCACGGCCGGTCTCGTTAACTTTACTTTTCCTTTTTTCATGTGCGTTAGCCACAAGGTCAACGCCGAAACAGATAAGGCCAGCATGGCGATAACAACTGAAAAATATGTCAGATATGCTGGCGCTTGTTGCATCTCCTATTCCGCCGCGATCCCCGCCTTGGAGAACATATCCTCGCCATCGTCCTTCACCGGGCTGTCGTCATTCGCCTTGATCTTCTTGCGCCGGTCGAAGCTGTCCCACACCTCGTTCCAGTTCCCCCGTGTCGCGGCCTTGGAATATTCCGTCGCGCGGGTTTCGAAGAAGTTGGCGTGCTCGACGCCGTTCAGCAGCGGGGCGAGCCAGGGGAGGGGGTGTTCGTCGATCATGTAGATCGGCTGGAACCCCAACTGGCCCAGACGCCAGTCGGCGATGTAGCGGATGTACTTCTTGATTTCCTTCGCGGTCATGCCGGGGACCGGGCCATGTTCGAAGGCGAGGTCGATGAACGCATCCTCCAGCCGGACAGTCTTTTGGCACACGTCCATAATGTCTTCGCGCACCGCGCGGGTCATGCAGTCGCGTTCCTTGACGAAGGCGTGGAACAGCTTGGTGATGCCCTCGCAATGCAGGCTTTCGTCGCGGATCGACCAGGTGACGATCTGGCCCATGCCCTTCATCTTGTTAAAGCGCGGGAAGTTCATCAGCATGGCGAAGCTGGCGAACAGTTGCAGTCCCTCGGTAAAGCCGCCGAACATGGCGAGTGTGCGGGCGATGTCCTCGTCCGTGTCGACGCCGAATGTGGACAGATAATCGTGCTTGTCCTTCATCTCCTTGTACTGAAGGAACATGCCATATTCGCTTTCGGGCATGCCGATGGTGTCGAGCAGATGGCTGTAGGCGGCGATGTGGACGGTTTCCATGTTGGAAAACGCGGTCAGCATCATCTTGACCTCGGTCGGCTTGAACACGCGGCCATATTTGTCGTGGTAGCAATCCTGCACCTCGACATCGGCCTGGGTGAAAAAGCGGAAGATCTGGGTGAGCAGGTTGCGCTCATGATCGGTCAGCTTTTGCGCCCAATCACGGCAATCCTCGCCCAGCGGCACTTCCTCCGGCATCCAGTGGATCTGCTGCTGGCGCTTCCAGAACTCGAACGCCCAGGGATATTCGAAGGGCTTATACTGTTTGGAGGCTTGAAGAAGAGACATTTGGGTTACTCCGGCAGAAAATTGGTAGTGGATTTGGCGCCATGCCCTTCTCCCCTTGTGGGAGAGGGGTTATTTATTGGCACGCCAGACACTCATCATAGTCCGTGCTTTCCCCGATTTCGAATTTCGGCGCGTCGGCGGTGTTGTCCGCCTCTACCCCGCCGGCAAAACCTGCGCGCTGAACCGACTTGGACCGCAGATAATAGAGCGATTTGATGCCCAGCTCCCACGCACGGTAATGGAGCATCAGCAGGTCCCATTTGTCCACGTCCGCCGGAATGAACAGATTCAGCGACTGTGCCTGATCGATATAGGGCGTGCGGTCGGCGGCGAGTTCGAGCAGCCAGCGCTGGTCGATTTCGAAGCTGGTCTTGAACGCGTCCTTTTCCTCCGGCGTCAGGAAATCGAGATGCTGCACCGAACCGTTCTTTTCGAGAATCGAGTTCCAGACAGCGGCGCTGTCCTTGCTCTTTTCCTGCAGCAGTTTTTCAAGATAGGGGTTCTTGATCGAAAAGCTGCCTGACAGCGTCTTGTGCGTATAGACGTTCGCCGGGATCGGCTCGATGCAGGCGCTGGTGCCGCCGCAGATGATGGAAATCGACGCGGTCGGCGCAATCGCCATCTTGCAGGAAAAGCGTTCCATCACGCCCATATCGGCTGCATCGGGGCAGGGACCGCGTTCCTGCGCCAGCATCATCGATGCATCGTTCACCCGCGCGCTGATATGCTTGAAGATTTTGAGGTTCCAGCTCTTGGCCAGGGCGGATTCAAAGCCGAGGCCACGCGCTTGCAGAAAGCTGTGGAAACCCATGACACCAAGGCCCACCGAGCGTTCGCGGCTGGCGCTGTATTTGGCGCGGGCCATTTCGGGTGGCGCGCGGTTGATATAATCCTGCAGCACATTGTCGAGAAAGCGCATGACATCCTCGATGAACTGCTTGTCGCCGTTCCATTCGTCCCAGGTTTCCAGGTTGAGCGAAGAAAGGCAGCATACCGCCGTGCGGTCATTGCCCAGATGGTCGCGCCCGGTCGGCAGCGTGATCTCGCTGCACAGGTTGGACGTGGACACCTTCAGCCCCAGTTCGCGGTGATGCCGGGGCATCATGCGGTTCACCTGATCGGAGAAAACGATATAGGGTTCGCCGGTCGCAAGGCGGGTTTCGACGAGCTTCTGGAACAGGCTGCGCGCATCAAGCGTGGCGCGGACAGAGCCATCCTTGGGGGATTTCAGTTCCCACTCGGTCCCGTCGCGCACCGCCTCCATAAAGGCATCGGTCAGCAGCACGCCATGGTGCAGGTTCAGCGCCTTGCGGTTGAAGTCGCCGCTGGGTTTGCGGATTTCGAGGAATTCTTCAATTTCCGGGTGTGAAACGTCAAGATAGCAGGCGGCCGAGCCCCGACGCAGGCTGCCCTGACTGATGGCGAGGGTGAGCGAGTCCATGACGCGGACGAAGGGGATGATGCCCGATGTCTTGCCGTTGAGGCCGACCGGTTCACCAATGCCGCGCACATTGCCCCAATAGGTGCCGATGCCGCCGCCGCGGCTGGCCAGCCACACATTCTCGTTCCATGTGTTGACGATGCCTTCCAGGCTGTCATCGACGCTGTTGAGATAGCAACTGATCGGCAGGCCGCGCCCGGTGCCGCCGTTCGACAGTACCGGGGTCGCCGGCATGAACCACAAGCGGCTGATGTAATCGTAGAGTCGCTGCGCGTGGTCCTGGTCGTCGGCGTAGGCGTCGGCGACGCGGGCGAACAGGTCCTGATAGCTTTCGCCGGGCAGCAGATAGCGGTCGGTCAGAGTGTCC
>JAENVZ010000200.1 GCA_016650315.1 Alphaproteobacteria bacterium
AGCGCCTTGATCGCCGCCGCACGTTTTGATGCGTCGGCATAGCTGTCTGGATCAGGAACCGCGCCAGTAATCGCCACAACATCTTCCGGACTGGTTCCCCATGTAACATTGGGCGCGATGTCGGCGGCATCGAAATGCACCGAGGCATCGAATTTCGCGCCTGCATCCGTATGAAGCGTCTTCCAATAGGCAACAGCGGCATCCCAGTCCGCACCTTTGGGCGCCATCGGGCGGCCTTTTAGATACGCAAAGGTCTTTTCGTCGGGCGCGAACAGTCCGGCGCGCGCGCCGCCCTCTATCGACATGTTGGACACGGTCAGGCGGCCCTCAATCGACATCGCGTCAAAGGTACTGCCGCGATATTCGATGACATGACCCGTACCGCCCGCCGTGCCGATCCGGCCTATGATCGCCAGGATCACATCCTTGGGCGATACACCGAAACCCAGCGTGCCATCGACGCGAATTTCCATCGTCTTCGACTGTTTGAGTAGCAAAGTCTGCGTCGCCAGCACATGTTCGACCTCGCTGGTGCCGATGCCAAAGGCCAACGCACCCAGCGCGCCATGCGCCGCCGTGTGGCTGTCGCCGCACACCAGCGTCGTGCCCGGCAGGGTAAAGCCCTGCTCCGGCCCGATGACGTGGACGATGCCCTGCTCTGCATCGGTCGCGCCGAAATATTTGATGCCAAATTCCGCAACATTGTTCTCAAGCGCTCCAAGCTGCTGCGCGCTTTCTGGATCGGTGATGGGAATGCGATTTCCCTGTGCATCAAGGCGCGGCGTTGTCGGCAAATTATGGTCAGGCACCGCAAGCGTCAGGTCGGGACGTCGCACCTTGCGACCGGCAAGGCGCAAGCCCTCGAACGCCTGTGGGCTAGTCACTTCGTGGACGAGGTGGCGGTCGATATAGATAAGGCAGGTGCCATCGTCGCGGCGATCCACAACGTGGGCGTTCCAGATTTTCTCGTATAAGGTGCGTGGTCCAGTCATGACAGGTTCCCTACCTGCTCATGCGACGTTTTTAAAGGAAATTGCACTATCGGGGCAGGTAATTTTGCTGCACGCCAAATTCTGTTTGCGACAACCAGCGGCAATCGGAGCATGGACGGCTTATACCTTCGATACCCTACGGTTCCAAGAGAGGCGATAGGGCTTGTCGAGGGCAACGACCGGACCCGAAAGGATTTCAACCCGCGGGTTCTTCGTCCATCTCCATCCAGTTCGTGGCGGGAAGGCCATAGTAGAGATCGAACAGTTCAAGCTGCGCGCGGAAGGGCTTGCTGCTCTCGCTATTCCACAACATGGCAATACCGGTACGTGTCGCCGGGTCGAACATCATCGTCGATCGATAGCCCGCCACCGCGCCACTGTGCCCGACCAGCCGATGCGCGGCATAGGTAAAGCTGCGCCAGCCCAAACCATAAGCAGGATCATGCAATGCCCGGCCAACCGCCGTCCGGCCATAGGGCGCAAGCGTCTTTACGCGGGGATCATGGATTTCCTTCAGCAGCGCAGGTGGCAACACCTTGGGCGCTTCCCCCATTTGCGCTTCCATCCAGCGGGCCATGTCCAATATGTTGGAATTGACGCCGGCCGCCGCAGGCACGCGGTAATAGGCGTTCGTCAGCTTGACCGGATAGCCGTTCCGATATGGCCGTGCCCAACTGCTCGAACAGGTAAGGTCGGCCATGCCGATGCTGGCGCTGGTCATGCCCAACGGTTCGAACAATTGCGCCTTCGCCTCCGCCGCATAGCTGTGACCAGCCACCTTGCCGATAATTTCGCCAACCGTGTCATAAGCGATATTTTGATAGCTGTGGCATGTGCCAGGCGGACAAACGAGCGTCACCCCGGCAAGTTCATGCCGGATCTCCACTGGATCGCCACCGCCCTCCAGCCGCCCGTCATAAGAATTTTTGGCAAGCCCCAGGCGATGGGACAATATGTCCGACACCCTCACCAACCGCTCCGCCCCGTCGGGAAGGCGCAGGCTGGTGCCATAGGATGCGACTGCACGGTTCAGGTCGAGCTTGCCTTCCTCTGCCAGCTTCGCCGCCAGTGTCGCGGCAACACCCTTCGACAGCGAAGCCCAGCGAAAAACCGTATGTTCGGTCACAGGCTGTCCGGTTTCGCGCGATGTCACTCCATAGCCACGCACAAAAGCCAGTTTTCCATCTTCCACCACGGCGATGGCAAGGCCGGTCATCTCCCGTTGCGTCATCAGCAGGCGCAGTCGTCCATCCAGCGCATCATAGTCAATGGCCGACCGCCATGGTTGGGCCTCGGGTATGGGAATAGTGGCGGCCTTTGACAGCGCGGGTCGGCTCCCGTCGGCTTGGCCGCCATGCTGGATATAGAGAAAGGCGCTGCCAACCAGCAAGGCAGCCATCATCATGCCGCGCATGATACGTAGCCACCGCCGATTTCGACCGGACCTCATATCCTGCCGGTCAGCCATCATCTCTCACCTTGCGCCCCGCTCCATCTGCCCATGAACTCTTTTGGCCAGAATTGGGTCGTCAGGCAAGCTTTGTGCGACAATCAGCCTGAATAGCGCGCCGTAGTCTTGGCCGCGACTTCCTCTGCCGTGACGCCGGGAGCGAGTTCGACAAGTTTGAATGGGCTGTCATGATCTGGTCGCTGAAAAACGGCAAGGTCGGTGATGATCATGTCCACCACATTCTTGCCGGTCAGCGGCAAGGTGCATTCAGGGATGAACTTGGGATCACCGTTCTTGGACGTGTGTTCCATGACGACGATGATCTTCTTGACGCCGGCGACCAGGTCCATCGCGCCGCCCATGCCCTTGA
>JAENVZ010000201.1 GCA_016650315.1 Alphaproteobacteria bacterium
TCCGGCGCGGTTGCGTTGTCGGGGATCGTCCAGCTCACCTGGCTTTGGTACTGGACGAAGAAATCGGGCTTTCACCTCACCATGCGCCGCCCGGTTTTCACGCCGCAGGTACGCGAGCTGGGCCGGATCATCCTGCCGGCCACCTTTGGCGCGGGCATTTACCAGATCAGCCAGCTCGTCGACACCTTCTTTGCGACTCGCCTGCCGCAAGGATCGCTGACGCATCTGGCAATGGCCGATCGCCTGAACCAGATGCCATTGGGCGTGATCGGCATTGCGCTGGGCACGGCCATTCTTCCCGCCCTCTCACGCCATATCGCGCGTGATGATGAGGGCGGCGCGTCCAAGGTACAATCCGACGCCATCGAACTTGCCATGCTGCTCACCTTGCCAGCCGCCGTGGCGCTCATGATTTGTTCGGGCCCCTTCGTTAGCGCCTTTTTCGTCGGCGGGCGCTTCACACCGGAAGATGGCATCATTACCGCCCATGTCGTGATCGCACTGGTCGCCGGCCTTCCTGCCTACGTACTGGTAAAACTGCTCACCCCCGGCTTTTACGCACGCAAGGACACCAAAACCCCGGTCAAGACGGCAATGGTCGTCCTTGCCTTCAACATTGCCGTGATTCTTGTCGTTATCGGCCCCTTCGGCATTGTCGGCCTCGCCAGCGCGACGGCGGCGGCCTCCTGGCTCAATTGCGCCCTGCTCTATGCAATTCAGCACAAGCGCGGCCATTACCGCCTCCATTCAAAACTGCTGCTGCGCCTTGGCCGCCAGCTTGTCGCTGCCGCGATCATGGCGATAGCGCTGTTCGCGGCGCGCGATCCGTTGCTCCCCTATTTTGCGGGCGGCGTTATTGAGCGTGCTGTCAGCGTCCTGGCCCTTGTGCTGGCGGGCGTCGCCGTCTATTTCGCGGCAGCCTGGATGATTGGCGCGATCGACCGCGACCGCATCGCCATCCTGCAACGCAAGAAAGCCCTGTAAATCATGCGCGTCCTTTCCGGCATCCAGCCGACCGGCAATCTTCATCTGGGCAATTATCTGGGCGCGATCCGCAACTGGGTACGGATGCAGGACGACATGGATTCAGACAGCCAGTGCTTCTTCTTCCTGGCCGACCTGCACAGCATCACCGTGCACGAAACCCGCGAACAGCGCATCCGCAACGTGCGCGAAATGGCCGCAGCTCTGATAGCGGCGGGCATCGACCCTGACCGCTCCGTCCTTTTCAATCAGGCCCGCGTCCCTGCCCACGCCGAACTTGCCTGGATATTGAACGGCACCGCGCGCATGGGCTGGCTCAACCGCATGACGCAGTTCAAGGACAAGGCAGGCAAGCACCGCGAGGGAGCAAGCATCGGCCTGTTCGTCTATCCGGTGCTGCAGGCCGCCGATGTGCTGCTCTATCAGGCAACCCATGTGCCGGTGGGTGAGGACCAGAAACAGCATCTGGAACTGTGCCGCGACATCGCGACCAAGTTCAACACGGATTTCGACGTCGACCTCTTCACGATTCCCGACCCGATCATTCCCAAGGAAACCGCGCGGATCATGAGCCTGCGCGACGGCACTGCAAAAATGTCCAAATCCGACCCTTCGGACATGAGCCGAATCAATCTGACCGATGACGACGACACCATTGCGCAGAAAATACGCAAGGCAAAGACTGACCCCGAACCCTTGCCGGAACTGGCTGCGGCTCTGGAAGGGCGTCCCGAGGCCGCCAATCTGGTCGGCATTTTCGCGGCGCTCACTGGCCGCAGCGCCGATTCGGTTTGCACGGAATTTGCAGGACAAGGCTTTGGCGCGTTCAAACCGGCGCTGGCCGATATTCTGATCGAATCGCTGCGCCCGATTCGCCAGCGGTTTGAAACGCTGAAGACCGATGGGGCGCAGTTGGACAGCCTGCTCGATAAAGGTGCGGAAAAGGCGCGCGCCGCTGCCGCACCAACGCTGGCAGGGGCTTATGACGCACTGGGATTGATGGCCTGAAGGCTCTATCCATCCTTCTTGTGCACCAGCCTGTCTCTATCCGTTCAATCTTTGTTCATTTGCCTTTTTCTAAGCTAGTGACCACATAGGAAGCTGAAAACCCATCAGACAGGAAGCGCGCCATGACTCTATTCAGGAACATCGCGATGATAGTGGCGCCTGCCGCCGCTCTCCTGGCCCTTGCGGGTTGCGCAACACCATTCCGTGCCGACGTCGCCCGCTTCCAGCAGATGCCCGTTCCACAGGGGCAGAGCTTTACCGTGGTCGCCGATGATCCTGCGTTGAGTGGCAGTCTTGAATTTGCGCAATATGCCGATCTGGTAGCCGCTCGGTTGATACAGGACGGCTATGTCCGCTCGGCCGATCCATCCGCTGCCGATCTGATTATCCGGCTGGACTATGGCGTCGATGATGGTCGGGAAAAGGTTCGTTCCACAGGCTATGGCTATGATCCCTTCTGGGGTCCCGGCAGGGGTTGGTACGGCGGCTATTGGCGTCGTCCCTATATTTACGGATTTTACGACCCATTCCTGTTTGGCCCCGGCTACAACGACATTGAAAGCTACACCATCTATTCAAGCAGCCTGACGATGAAGATTGACCACGCCGGCGATAACAAGCGCCTGTTCGAAGGCACGGCCAAGGCGCAGTCGCTCAGCAACAAGCTGACTTATCTCGTTCCCAATCTGGTCGAGGCGATGTTCACCAATTTTCCAGGGCAATCGGGCGAAACGGTCCGTATTTCGGTAGCCCCGGAAAAACCATAGGCAGGCTCCCAGCTTAGCCTGAATTGACCCGGCGGTTCACCGAACCGCCGGGTTCCTTTTTTCGAAAACCGTCTGGAATAAGGACAAAAAAATCCTTTCCCCGTTGAAGAGGAAGGGATGAACGCGGAAAACCGCCAAAGAACGAGCCGCAGCCCCTCCCCTCTCAAGCCTCCAACTGACGTTGCAGTGCTCGTATGTCGGCGTCGATATTGGCATCATGCGCCCGAAGGGCCTCTATCGTCCGCACGGCATGGATAACGGTGCTGTGGTCGCGCCCGCCGAAAATGCGACCGATTTCGGGCAAGGAGCGCGGTGTCATCTTCTTGGCCAGATACATGGCAATCTGCCGGGGCCTGGCAACCGCGCGTGAGCGTCGTTTTGAGCGCATTTCGCTCTGATCGATCTTGAAATGCTTCGCGGTCAACTTCTGGATTTCGTCAATCGTGATACGCCGTGCATTGGCGCGAACGAAATCCGCCAACATCGTCTGCGCAAATTCCAGGTCGATCTGCCGCCCGGTCAACGATGCATAGGCGACAAGCTTGTTGAAGGCCCCCTCCAGTTCGCGGATGTTGGTGCGGACATTGTGCGCCAGAAATTCGATCACGGCGACGGGCACCTGCGTGTCCTTCGCCGTGATGCGCATTCGTTCCAATATATCAAGGCGCAGGCCCAGACCCGCGGCCTGTATGTCGGCGACCAGACCGCCTGCCAACCGCGACAATATGCGTGGATCAATGGCATCCAGCATGTGCGGCGCCCGGTCCGCGCTGATCGCCAGCCGCGCCCCGCCTTCAACGATCTCGTTGATCGTGTGCAGGAATTCCTCCTGTGTCGATCCTTTGCCCGAAATGAACTGGATATCGTCGATCAACAGCAATTCCGCGCCGCGCAGCCGCGCCTTGAACGCCATGGTGTCATTGGCGCGCATGGCGGTGACAAATTCATACATGAACTTTTCGGCCGACATATAGATGATCGTCGCCCCCGGATGCGCGGCGGCATAAGCGCCCGCAATGGCGTGCAGCAAATGCGTCTTTCCCTGTCCGGTCGCGCCATGCACGAACAGCGGATTGAAGCGTGGCCGATCTGGCGCTCCCATCGCCTGGGCCGCATGAAAGGCGAGGCGATTGGACTCAGCCACCACGAACGTTTCAAAACTGTGGCGCGGCTGAAAAGTTCTGAGGCTGGCGACCTGATCCGCACTGACGGGTGCCGCCGCCATCTCAATAGCCAGAGGCGCATAGGCCTGCAGCGAAGCCGTATCGGACGCACGCACGATGCGGACATCGTCAACACCGACATTGACGCTGCGCCAGGCAAGGCGCAGCCGGTCCTGAAAATTCCCCGCAACAAAATTGGTGGCAAAATCCGACGGAAGCAGAATCTCCAGCGTTCGGCTCTGCTCGCAATATTCGCCCAACCGGGCAAAACGCAGCCACTGGTCGAACACCTTGCCGCCAAGATCCCGGCGCAGACCGGCCCAGATACGCTCCCATGCCGCCGACAGGGCATCTGCATCAGTGGTACTACAGGCCATGCCCTCTCCGGCGTCAGCTGTAACGGTCAATAAATTCGCCAGTTTTTCCGACATTACCGCGCCATACCCCCAGTCAAAATACTTCTTCGCTCCGTCTCCGGTGCGCCCCTATCTCTAGGTAATACCAGAACAATCCCGGAAACATGGTCTGTTCCCGGTCAGATTCCGATAATGGCGCTACGATCAACCGGGATTCGAATCGATCCGCGGCCTGGAAAGATGATTTAGGCAGGCTCGAGAGAGTCGATCAAGGGCATGGGCTTTAAAAAAAATGAAATATTCCGATTGACTCGATCAAGCCTTAGGGAAAGCTGATATTTCTAATAACCACATGAAAATAAATGATTTTTTTATATTATTTTTATGCTGCACTGCTTCGAATCGCGGGAAATCCTAATTTTACAGCGACGTTACAATCGCACGCCAAAAAACCCGCCGGGATATATCCCGGCGGGTGAATGCATTTTCAACGTTCGATAGAGTCAGCTAAGAGCTGCAACAGCCTTGGTCAGACGGCTGAACTTGCGCGAAGCAGTATTCTTGTGCAGCACGCCGCGGGAAACGCCGCGAGCAAGTTCAGGCTGAACCTGGGTCATGGCGGCTACGGCAGCGTCCTTGTCACCAGCGGCAAGGGCGGTTTCCACCTTCTTCACATAGGTACGGATGCGCCCGATGCGGTTGCCGTTGATCTCTGCCCGGCGCGTGTTGCGACGGATACGCTTTTTTGCTTGCGGCGTATTTGCCATGCCTGTCCTCGAAACCCAAGAATTCGTGAAAAAAGACGCAGGAATCATTCCCCGCGCTCTTGAAGGGCCGCCCATTAACGCGAACTCCCCCCCGCGTCAACAGATCAGCGCCTAAAGTCGGCTTCTTATCCGCGCTGGCACTTGCCGCAATAAAAGGTTGAACGTCCGCTATCGACACGGCGGGTGATCGCCGTCCCGCAATGACATGCCTCTCCTTCCCGGCCATAAACGCGCCATTGCTTCGAAAAATAGCCAAGCTCGCCACTGGGTCGTGCGTAATCGCGCAGGGTCGATCCGCCCGCCAATATCGCGGCGCTCAATATCTTTTTTATCGCCGCTACCAACCGATCCAGCCGCACAGCGCCAATTTTGCCGCTTGCAACGCCCGGTGCGATACCAGCCATGTGCAGCGCTTCGCACACATAGATATTGCCAAGACCCGCAACGATTCGCTGATCCAGCAGCACCGCCTTCACCGGCGCAGCCTTGCCAGCAAAAACGCCCGCCAGATAGGACCCGTCAAACGCAGTGCTCAGCGGTTCAGGTCCCATACGGGTGAAAGGCGCAAAACTTTCCCACGCGTCGGTCCGAACAATATCCAGCGACCCGAATCGCCGGGGGTCATTGAGCGCCAACACATGGCCGCTACCCGTTTCCAGAATGAAATGGTCATGCGTGCCGATACTTTCAGGGTCGATCCGCCAGCGCCCCGACATCCCCAGATGAAAAATGAGCGTATCCCCCCTGTCGACCGCGATCAGCCCATATTTGGCTCGGCGCGATAGCCCTGTAACGGTCGCGCCCGTCAACCGTTGGCGCAGGTCGAACGGGATCGGCCAGCGCAGGTCGGCGCGGCGCGCTTCGACCAATGTGAGCACCTGCCCCTCCAGCACGGGGCGCAGGCCTGCTATGGTGGTTTCGACTTCAGGAAGCTCCGGCATGATAAAAGCGCTTAACAGGCTTTGCGGGCGCGGCAAGACTTGGTTAGAGGGGACGCCATGAGCGAAACAGCATCCTTTGGGTACACAGACGTCGATGCCACCGAAAAGACCGGCATGGTGCGCAGCGTGTTCAGCAATGTTGCGGCCAAATACGACCTGATGAACGATGCCATGTCGGGCGGCATGCACCGCGTCTGGAAAGACCTGTTCGTCCGCCGCGTCAAGCCGCGCAAGGATGAACAGATTCTCGACATGGCGGGCGGCACCGGCGACATCGCCTTTCGTCTGCACAAAGCTGGCGCGGCGGTCACGGTTGCCGACATCAACCCGGAAATGCTGGCCGTTGGTATGGAACGCGCAAAGAAACGTGACCTTTCCGGCCTGATCTGGGCGGAGGAAAATGCTGAAACGCTCAGTTTCCCCGATCGGCAATTCGACGCCTACACCATTGCTTTTGGCATCCGCAACGTGACGCATATCCAGCAGGCGCTGGAGGAGGCCCATCGCGTCCTCAAATTCGGCGGTCGCTTCTTCTGCCTGGAATTTTCGACAACGCTCTGGCCCGGTTTCGCCGATATCTATGACAGCTATTCGTACCATCTGGTGCCCAAGCTCGGCAAGTTGCTCGCGCATGACGAGGACAGCTACCGCTACCTGATCGAATCGATCCGCCGTTTCCCCGACATGCCGACATTCGAAGGCATGATCGCGAGGGCAGGCTTTGTCCGCACGCGCGTCGAACCGCTGCTCGGCGGACTGGTTGCGATTCACAGCGGCTGGAAAGTATAACCGTGCCCCATCCTTCCCAGTTTGGTTCGAGCGTGTCGAGAACTAAGGTAGAAAGCGGTTCTCGACACGCTCGAACCAAACGGGTGTGGAACATTCTCGCATGACCCACACCGTCACTCATCTCTGGCGATTGCTCAAATGGGGCCGTATTCTTGCCCGTCACGGCGCGTTGCGCGGGATTGAGCGCGACCCGTTGACCCCCGCGCCCGTCCGCCGCCTGACCCGGATCGCGCGTCTGGGCGCGCGCGTGCCCAAACAGCCGCGCTATGCCGAAGCCTTTCAGGCCATTGGCCCTGCCGCCATCAAGCTGGGCCAGACGCTCGCCACCCGGCCCGACCTTGTGGGGCAGGAGGCTGCCGACACTCTTCTTTTCCTGCAGGACGCCCTGCCGCCGGTCCCTTTCGCCGGCATCCGCACGCAAATCGAACAAAGCTTCGGCCAGCCGCTTGAAACGCTGTTCGCAACCTTTGACGAAGCCCCTGTGGGTGCCGCCTCCATCGCGCAGGTGCACAGCGCCGTCACCCACGATGGCCGCAAGGTCGCCGTCAAGGTCCTGCGCCCCGGCATTGTCCAGCAATTCAACCGCGACATCGAAACCTATGAATGGGCCGCCGCTCACCTCGAAATGCTCGGCGGCGAAGCATCCCGCCTGCGCCCGCGTCAGGTGATCGCCAATCTGAAACGCTGGACCGCGCGCGAACTCGACCTGCGCCGCGAGGCAGCGTCTGCGTCCGAACTCGCCGAAGCGATGGTTGCGGAACCCGGCTATATCATCCCCGCCATCGACTGGGACCGCACATCGGGCCGGGTGCTGACGCTCGAATGGGTGGACGGCATCAAGATTTCCGACCGCGACGCCTTGATTGCCGCTGGCCATGACGTGCAGGCCATTGCCGCGCGTCTGGTCAACGCCTTCCTGCGTCAGGCGATTTCCGAAGGCTTTTTCCACGCCGACATGCATCAGGGCAATCTGTTCGTGACGCCATCGGGCGACATTGCCGCCATCGACTTCGGCATCATGGGCCGCATCGACCAGCGCGCCCGCGTCTGGCTCGCCGAAATCCTCTATGGCCTGCTGACCGGCAATTACCGCCGCGTTGCCGAAATTCATTTCGAGGCGCAATATGTGCCCGCCCATCACGATATCGCCGAATTCGCCACCGCCCTGCGCGCTGTGGGCGAACCGATGCGCGGTAAGCCGGTCAAGGACCTCAGCATCGGCCAGATGCTCGATGGCCTGTTCGCCATCACCCGCGATTTCGACATGCAAACGCAGCCCCATCTCCTGCTCCTGCAAAAGACGATGGTGATGGTGGAGGGCGTGGCCACCAGCCTCGATCCCGACATCAACA
>JAENVZ010000202.1 GCA_016650315.1 Alphaproteobacteria bacterium
GCGCGGGGTGTGGAAGGATGGGCTTGAACATCTTGACCAAAAAGGAAGCAGGATGGGCGTGAAACCGCTTATCGCCATCACCAATGGCCGCCTTGTCGATCCTGCGGGGCAGGCTGTTGAACCCGGTGTGCTCCTGCTTCAGGGCGACGCCATTCTCGCTGCCGGAAAGGTCGATATTCCGGCGGATGCAGAGGTGGTCGATGCCAAGGGGATGCTTGTTGCACCCGGCTTGATCGACCTTGGCGTGTTCAAGACTGACAAGCCCGCCTTTCATTTCGGTGGCATCACCCGCGCCGCGCTGATGCCCGACCAGTCGCCGCCGTTGGATGATCCGGGTCTTGTCCAACATGCCGCACGTGCCGGGAAACCAGATTTCTGGGTGCACCCCCTTGCTGCCGCCACGCGCGGGCTTGCGGGCAAGGAGCTGGCCGAAATGGCGATGATGCAGGCGGCAGGGGCGAAGGCCGTTGCCACCGGACGAAGCTGGATCGCGGATTCGGGCGTCATGCTGCGGGTGCTGACCTATGCGGCATCATTGGGGCTGACGGTCGTTGTCCATGCCGAAGATGGCGGCCTTGCCGATCATGCGGTAGCGACGTCGGGCGAAACCGCGACCCGGCTGGGTCTGCCCAGCGCGCCTGCCTGCGCCGAAGCGATTGCAATTGCCCGTGACATCATGCTGGCGCGCGAAGCAAACGCCGCCATTCACTTCCGCAATGTCACGACGCTGGCTGGTTTCGACCTGGTCCGTCGGGCAAAGGCGGAGGGGCTGGCCGTCACGTGCGGCATCAGCCCCGCCTATCTGTTCCTGTCCGACAATGCGATGTCGGATTTTCGCACCTTTGCACGCCTTTCGCCGCCGCTGCGGAGCGAGGATGACCGCAAGGCGGCGCTTGCCGCCATTGCCGACGGCACCATCGACGTGATTTCATCAAGCCATGACCCGCGCGGTCCCGAAGACAAGCGCCTGCCCTTCGCCGACGCAGCGCCGGGCATGGCGGGCGCGGAAACGCTGCTGGCGCTTTCGCTTAATCTGGTGCGCGACGATGTGATCGGCATGAACCGCCTCTTTGCGTTGTTGACGGCCAATCCAGCACGCATATTGGGCATTGATGCGGGCAGCTTTGCCAAGGGCGCGGCGGCCGACATCATCTTCGTTGACCCGGATACGCCCTGGCAGGTCGATTCCAACAGAATGGCGGCGGCGGCGGGCAACACGCCCTTTGACCGGATGCCGGTTCAGGGCCGGGTGCGCAAAATCATGAAGGGCGGCCAGTTTCTCGACTGACCGCCCTCCGTATCATTCGTGGCTTTTCCGCGTGAAAATCAGAGCGCCGCGAGTTGTTTCGTTCCGCGTGCTACCCAGTTCGCCGTTTCGCCTGCGATGCTGCGAACGAAACAGGGCGAACCCTTTGACTGAAGTCGGGCGCAGGCCTGTACCGCAGCGTTGCGGTTCTCAAACCCCGTCAAGGCAAGGCGATGATAGATCCTGCCCTTGACCGTGGCCGTGCTGCTCAACGTCGCGGAGCCCTTGATGTTCTGATTGCGACCGCTGATCTTCCGCCATGCCTCATTGACGCCTTCGGCATCGCTGAACGCGCCAAGCTGCACTACATATTTCGATGTGCCAGACACTTGCGCCGAAGGCGGGGCAGGGGCATGGGTCGGGGTCGGAGCAAAGGCGGATTTCAGCGGAACCATCGACCGTATTGAGCTTGGCTCGGCCCGGATCAAGGGCGCCGCTACAGAAGGTGCATAGGAGTCATTCACAGCGACCTGCGTTTCGGCCATCGGTAAAGCTTCAACAAAGCTGGGGATTTCAGGGGGTTCTGTTGACGTGGCAACAGGTGTTTCTGCGGCAGCCAGTGCAATTTGCGCTGTGCTGTCATCCCGAAGCGCAAGATGAACAGGCATACCGGGATCGGCCTGTGGCGTGACGCCCATCAGCATCGCAACCTGCTGCGTCTGTGCGCCGGGACGGGCCAGCATTGCCCATTGCCCGACCCGCTTGCCAGCATCGGCAGGGGCAAGGTCCTGGCTCGCCATCAATTTCGATTCGCGCCAACGACCCGCCAGCGCAAGCGTATAGGCCAGATTCTGCCGGACCTTGGCATTGGCATCGGGCTGGCGAACTTCGGCGGAAAGGACGCGAAGTCCTTCATTCGTGTCACCGGCAAGCGCGATGGCAAGGCCATAGTCGGCCGCCGGAACGACATCCATATGCGCGCCAAGCAGTGCGCGCGCATCATCGCTCTTGCCGCTGGCGATCTTCACCATGGCTAGTCCGATAATGGTGCGCGCATCGACATGGCCCAGCGTCATCGCATCTTCAAAGCTGGTTTCTGCGGATACGAAACGACCGTCGGCCAAATAGGCCTGACCCAGTAGTGAACGATAGTCGCCATTGTTCGGGCTTGCCGCAACCGCTGCTTCCGCCGCGATCACCGCTTCGCCGTTTTTGTTCTGCGACAGGGCCTTTTCCGCTGTCGCAGCATATTTTTCCGCAGGGGCCTGACCAGAAGCTAGACCTGCGCGTGTGCCAAAGCCGGTGCTGGCGCAACCGGCCATCGTTCCGCCAAGGATGAGCGAGGAGACCGCGACTTTTAAAAAGGCTGTGCGTTTCATGAGATCATTCCTCAATTCAGGCTATTTTGGCTGCGCGACCGCGCGGCGCCTGGTCGGCCATTGGCTCGATTTGCGGCATTTGTTGCAGAAGATCGTCCAGCGCTTCGATCACCAGTTGCTGCGCCGAACGATTGGTGATGGCGCAGGCAAGGCGCAGTTTCAGATGCCGCTCGGGATCGAGCCGCAGCGTGAATGCCGATTTCGATTTGCGCTGCTTGAGCGATGCTGACCGCGTGACGGCCTTGATGCTGCGGATCATTCTGGGAGCAGGTGCGGGCGTTTCGTCTTCGATTTCGCTATTCGTCACCTTTTCGGCGAGCAATTTGCGCTGTTCGACAACCACAGGAATCGCTGGCGCGGGCACTTCATCGCCCTGCTCCCCGGTATTCTCGACAGGTACGAGTATGACAGGCGGCGGCGCGGCGGCATGTGCGCCCGGCATGGGCGACAGTCCGGCAAAATGTGGCGGCGTCGATGATGCGCCGTGGTCCAATTCCCCGCCCATGTCGTTCCAGCCCAGATCTTCATGACCCAGCGCGACATGGCCCATACTGCCAAGGCCCTGACGCCGCATTGCCGGCGTCGCGTTGCCCTTGCGAGCCAGCAGGCCAGAGGTGAGTGACGCAAATGTTCTTGGTTCGACCATGATCCCGCTCCTCGCTTTACTGGCCAATGACCCGGCGGCCGAAGCCACCCATGGGACGCGGCGCGTTCAAATGCCCGTTCGAAACCTGGGGGGCAGCGAAGATGGTGCGGCGGAAATTCTTTTCGAGCCGGTCTGAGATATAGGTCCAGAGGGCGACAACCTCTTGCGCGGATCGGCTTTTGGCATCGACTTCCATCACCGTTCGGCCATCGATCATCGATGCTGCATAATCTGTGCGATGATGCAGGGTGATCGGCGCGACCGTGCCATGTTGCGACAGGGCAACCGCGGCTTCCGATGTGATCTTTGCCTTGGGTGTCGCGCCGTTGACGACAAAAATGAGCGGTTTGCCTGCCCGTTCGCATAAATCGACGGTAGCGCCCACGGCGCGCAGGTCATGCGGGCTGGGGCGAGTGGGCACGACGATCAGTTCGGCCACGGAAATGACGCTCTGGATCGCCATGGTGATGGCTGGCGGCGTGTCGATGACCGCCAGCTTGAACCCTTGCTGCCGCAAGATTTCAAGATCAGAGGCGAGGCGAGCCACAGTGGTTTGCGCAAATGCCGGATATTCCGCCTCTCGCTCATTCCACCAATCGGCCAGCGACCCTTGCGGATCGATGTCGATCAATACAACCGGGCCAGCGCCCGCATATTGAGCCTGAACGGCGAGATGTCCGGACAAGGTGGTCTTGCCGGACCCGCCTTTTTGCGATGCCAATGCTAGGACGCGCACAAATTTCCCCTCAGATTGCGGAGTTTCAGCAGATGTTTGCCATGCAGGCCGCTAACATCTGGTTAACGTCGCACAGGGTTTCGGTATGGAAATATGAGTCTGGGTGCCGGTAATTTGGTGAAGGCGAATATGGTATTAAGCCTGACTTTCGATATAAGAGACGACGGAATTCGGCTTTGGGTGGGAGGCCATGGACATGAAGCAGTTATTTTTGGCGGTCGGCGTTGTCTGGTTTGCCGGCGCACCGCCTGCCGCAACAGCCGCACCGGCGAAAACGGCGGCCATTAATGCTGGCGATGTCAAGGCGGGGGTGGATGCCTGGGAACGGGGCGATTATCCCGCCGCGGTCAAGCTATGGCGTCCTGCCGCGGCTGCCGGCGACGCCGATGCCCAATTCAATCTGGGGCAGGCGTACAAGCTTGGCTGGGGCGTGCCGATGGATATGCCGGTAGCGACCGAATGGTTTCGCAAGGCAGCAGTTCAGGGGCATATCCGGGCAGAGGATAATTACGGCCTGCTCTTGTTCCGCGCCGACAAGCGGGCCGAAGCCATGCCTTATATCGAAAAATCGGCCGCACGGGGCGAACCGCGCGCGCAATATATATTGGGCACCGCTCTTTTTAATGGCGAGAATGTTACAAGGGATTGGCCCCGCGCCTATGCGATGATGACCCGCGCCGTTGCTTCCGGTTTGCCGCAAGCGACGAACAGCCTGGCGCTGATGGATCAGTATATCCCGTTGGATCAGCGACAGGCAGGAACCAGACTTGCCGTCGCACTGGAGGCAAAGGAACGCAGCAACATGTTGGCCGCAACGCAGATGTCGCCTGCTCCCGCTGCTCCTGCCGGCTCAGGCAAGCCCGCGCCGATCAAGCCGACAGAGATTCCGCCCTCAACCGTTGCCGACCCCGCGCCTGTTCAGCAGGCCATGGCTGAGCCGATGCCGGCACAGGCTGTTCCTGAAAAGCCCACGCCGGAAAAAACCGCGCCCAAAAAACATGAACCCGTTAAAGTTACGCCTGCCGCGCCTGTCGTGTCGCCGCCCCCATCAACGGCACCAGTTGTTGAACCGGCAGTCGTCGCCACGGTGGCTCCGGCATCTGGAGACTGGCGCATTCAGCTTGGCGCGTTCAGCGAAGAGACCAAGGCACGCACGCTCTGGACCAGCCTTCTCACCCGTGTGAAAGGCCTTGATGCCTATCAGCCCTATCTGGTGAAACAAAATGCTCTCACGAGGTTGCAGGCAGGACCGTTTGCAAACCAGGCGGAAGCATTGAAATTGTGCGAGACACTCAGGTCAGCGAAGGCGGACTGCATTGTGAAAAAGCAATAATCTTTGCGATGACTGCTTCGCGAGAATGACGGACTATTTATGTCCGCAAAAGCGCGACAGGCGTCATCCTTAATGTGAATCGCGCGCATGGCTGGACCATGAATATGACAAATGTGTCATAGAACTTCTGATTAAGTGTCCCGCATCGGCACGCGTCATCAAAATAAGTAATTGGATTTACTTAAAAATATTTAAAATCCGTCAAGGTCAAAAGAATATTGCCAGTATGTCATAAAAGTGAAATACTACTCTCTACAACCAAAAGGTTTTGTTGGAGAGATGGCTATGATCCACAAGGGCAAAATGGTCCGTGCGGCTTTCCTGCTGGCGATCGGTGGTCTGTCCACCGCTCTTGGGGCGCAACCCTATACAAGTGAAATTGGCTATCCCGACGGTGCGCTTGGTCTGGCCGCGATCCAGAATGGCGATCTGGCAAAGGCTGAAACGCAGCTCAACACCCTGAAGGGTGTGAAGGCGGATGATCCGGCACGACTTATCAATCTGGGTCAGGTCTATGCTCGCACGGGTCGTTATGACGACGCCGCTCGTACCTATCAGGCCGCGCTGAAGAGCGACGAGTCCTTTGATGTATTGCTGGCTGATGGTCGGGTGATGTCCACGCGTGATGCCGCACGTCTTGCACTTATCGAATTACGGGGTGCCTACGCCGCTCGTTGAGTCTGTAATTGCTATGATTTTTGGAAAGGCGGTCGTTTGGCCGCCTTTTTTTATGACGCAATAGAGTCATAAATGTTTCTTCAAACTGTCTCTTAAAGTCAATTCGCCCGTCACATGCCGCGCCTAGTTGCCGCTCCGAGGGCGTCAAGGGGGCTGTCTTTCGAGTCGTGCGGCTTTCTTCCTCCTTGGCGGTCTGGATTCAAACACAGACACCGGTGCGCCGGGGCGGAGACATTATGGCACATATTTCGAATATCAAATCTATTCTGATGGCGGGTTGCGCCTGCGCCGTTCTGAGCGCCTGCGGCGCGCAGGATGTAGCTTCGCCGGGTGAGGGCACGATTGTTCTGCCAACGCCAACGCCGACCCCAACGCCGACTCCCACCCCGACGCCCACACCAACGGCTGTTACCCCGGCATCTTCATGCCCCAATATTTCCGGTAGTGATCAGTTCACCGACCTTGGCACGATCACGGACGGCTCCAACACATGGCGTAATTGCCAATTCCCGGCCCGTTTCAATGCGACGACGGCCATCGCGAAGATTTCTGGCGTCATCTATTCGCTGGGTGGGCGCGTGGATGTCGGTACTGACCAGGGTGCGGCAAGCACGGGTTCCAATGTTACGCTGACGATCGATCCGGGCGTTGTGATTTTTGGCGGCACCGGCAATAGCTATCTGGCCGTCAATCGTGGCAACAAGCTCAGTGCGGTCGGTACGGCTGCCAGTCCGATCGTCTTCACCAGCCGTCAGAACGTTCTGGGAAGCAACGATGATCAGTCTTCGGGTCAGTGGGGCGGCGTTGTTCTGCTTGGCCGCGCGAAGATCACCGACTGCGACGCTCCTGCTGCTGCTGCGGGCACCACGGCCTGCGAACGCGACACCGAAGGCACAACCAATGCGCTTTATGGCGGTGCGGACGACGCCGACAACAGCGGTATCATGCGCTATGTTCAGATCCGCTATTCGGGCTTCGTGCTTGCCAATGGCAAGGAACTGCAGGGTCTGACCCCCAGCGGCGTCGGTTCGGGTACGGTTATCAACCATATCCAGATCCACAACAGCTCCGACGACGGCATCGAGGCGTTCGGTGGCAAGTTCAACATGAAGTATCTGGTGTTCACGGGTAACGAAGATGACAATCTGGACACGGACGTCGGCTTCCGCGGCGCTGCGCAATATGTGATCTCCGTGCAGCGCGCGAACGCTGACATCGGTGATACATTCACCGAAACGGACTCGAACGGTTCGACGACAGTGAACAACAAGAGCGAAGACGTACTTCCGCGTCAGTATCTGAAGGTTGCCAACTTCACCCACATTCAGCGTTCGACCACCGGGGACGATGGTGCCGCGATGCTGGTACGTGGTGGTGCGGATCTGGCCATGGTCAACGGCATTATCGTCAGTCCTAACCTGTCGTGCCTGCGCATCAACAGCACCGCGACGACGCGCGCTGCCAATGCGGGTCTGCAGGATGCTGGTCCGCCGAGCTACACGTCGGTTGATATGCAGTGCCCGACGACCCAGCCCTTCAAGGGAACGGGCGGTGTGACCGATGCCGAAGTGCAGACGATCTTCACGTCCGGCGCGAACAACAGCTTCACCTTCTCGGCGTCGCTGGCCAGCGTGTTCATCAACGGCGCGACCGAAACCGCGGCGACGGCGGCTGACCCCAAGGCAATCGATGCGGCCTTCGACACCACCAACTATGTCGGTGCGGTCAAGGATGCCAACGACACCTGGTATGCAGGCTGGACCTGTAATTCGGTGACGGCGGACTTTGGCTCCACCAGCGGGTCCTGCACCGCGATCCCGACGACCTGATTTAGGGTCAGGACCTATTAATGACGAGGATCGAGACAGTGATGTCCGGGATGCTGTGGGAGGAGAAGCGCGAAAAGCGGGCGTTATGCCCGGTTGAGTGCTTCGACGAACCACAGCGCCCGGACATCGCTGCCCGAAGGGTGAGACGAATAAAGACGCTGGCGCGGTCGGCCGATTGCCAGATACTTCCAGTATCTGGCTGCACGCCCTCCCTCCCAGCGCCTTTATTCGCCTCCATCTCGACCCCGTCATTAATAGGTCCTGACCCTAACGACCAACCGGGGACGGAGCGGTGCGCAAAAATGCGCCGCTCCGTCCTGCTTTGCAAATCTCTTGGGGGATATCTCATGTCGAAGCCGCTGACCTTGGCGAGCCTGCTCCTACTCACTTCCGCGCTCGTCGCTCCGGCTGCCATCGCGCAGACGGACACGCCAGCGCCCGCTGCCCCCGCCGATCAGGCCAACACCGTTCTCGCCATGGCTGAACCGACCGACCAGGCCGGTGAGCAGGGGGAACAGGTCGATGTATCCATTCCCGGTGGCGGCATTGTCGTGGTTGGCCGGTACAACAAGAATATCGAACGGTCCGCGCCGCAGGTGGTGAACGTGCTGTCATCGGCCGACATCAAGCGGACAGGCGAAGGCGATATTGCCGGATCGCTACAACGCGTGACGGGCCTCAGCGTCGTTGGCAATGGCTACGTCTATGTCCGCGGCCTTGGCGATCGCTATTCACTGGCGCTGCTCAACGGATCGCCATTACCCAGCCCAGAGCCGCTCAAGCGCGTTGTGCCGCTCGACATTTTTCCGACCAGCGTCATTGCTTCCACCTTGGTTCAGAAGAGCTTTTCGGCTAATTTCCCTGGCGAATTCGGTGGCGGCGTGATCAACCTGACGACCAAGGCGATCCCGACGGAGAGCTATCTGGAAATCGGTGGTGGCGTGTCGGGTAATACCGAAACGACGGGTCAGCTAGGCTATACCTATTATGGCAGCCGGACTGACTGGACAGGATTTGATGACGGTTCGCGCGATGTACCGCCGCTGCTGGCTCAGGCGTTCAAAAATGGCACCGACTTTTCGACGACCGCGACGTCCGATTTGCAGGCGATTGCCATGCAGTTCAACAATGCGCGCACGTCGCTGCTGCAAAAGAATGACAATATCCCTGTCAACTGGTCGGCATCGATCAATGGAGGAACATCAGTCGATGTCGGGGATGGTCGCCTTGGGATTATCGCGACGGCATCATTTGCAAACAAATGGCGTACCCGTGACGCCCTGCAACAGGCATCAATCGACCTGACGCAGCCGACCGGCAAATCCTTTCAGCGGGTGACGACGGATAATCAGGTGACGGTCAACGGCCTGCTTGGCTTTGGCCTTGAACTTGGCGAACAGAAAATCCGCTGGACCAATCTGTATATCCGCGACACGTTGAAGCGCGGCGCATTGGCGCTGGGCCAGAACGACGGCAACCTGCTGGGCGCCGACTATCTGCAACAGAGCACGGCCTGGTATGAGCGTCAGTTGATCGACACGCAGTTTGTCGGCGAATTCAAATTGGGTGGCGTCAGCCTCGACCTGCGTGGCACCTATGCCAATTCGCAGCGGGAAGCGCCCTATGAACGCGAATTCGAATATATCCGTACCAATCGCGATCTCACCATCGATCCGGTCGGTGACAGATTTATCAATGCGCTCAACCGGCAACGCGGTGATGCGTCGGTCACCTTTAGCGACCTGAACGAGGATCTATGGTTCGGCAGCGCCGACCTTAGCTATGCACTGATCCCTGATGTCGTTACGGCGACGGTCGGCTATGCCTATACCGATACGGCGCGTACGTCATCGCGGCATGAACTGCATTTTAACGGGACGAACCTGCCGATTTCGGTGCAGCAGGAACGCCCGGATTATCTGCTGTCGGACGCGACCATCCAGCTCTTTAATATTACATTGCTGGACTTTACAGGTAATTATCCGACGTTCGACGCCACCTTGCGCGTTCACGCCGGATATGGGCAGGTTCAGGCGCAGGTCACGCCTGAAGTGTCGATCAATGCCGGCGTCCGCTATGAATCTGGAAAGCAGACTGTCACGGGTATCGATGTCTACAACACGGGCGTGATTCCGGTGACAGGTATCGACAATAACTATTGGCTTCCGGCCGCTACGATCACCTGGCAGGCGGCGTCTGACATGCAGGTTCGCCTGAGCGGTTCAAAAACGATCGCCCGTCCGCAATTCCGCGAATTGATCGCACAGCCCTATACCGATACCGAGTCCAACCGTGACTATCGGGGTAATCCCTATCTGATCGACAGCGAGTTATGGAACGCCGATGTGCGTTTTGAATGGTATATTGATCGGGATCAGCGCCTGTCCGCAGCGGCGTTCTACAAAAAGATCGACAAGCCGATCGAAACCTACACCACGATCAACGACAAGTTCGACGTGAACACCAGCTTTGCCAACGCGCCAGAAGCCACCCTCTATGGCTTTGAACTGGAAGCGCAGAAATATATCGGTCTGTCGAATTGGTCCGATGCGCCGTTTTTTGCCAGCCGTCGGCTGGTGCTGATCGGCAACTACACTTACACTCAGTCGGAGATCAAAGTGGGGGCGGGCGATACGACATTGCCCTATACCTATAACCCGGCGACAGGTTCCCCCTCGCTTGCTTCGGATTATTTCCTGAATGGTGAGCCGATGACGGGCCAGTCCGATCATCTCGTCAATTTCCAGATCGGTCTGGAAGACACTGACAGCCTGTCGCAACAGACGCTCCTGCTGACCTATGCCAGCGAGCGGGTTACCAGCCGTGGTCCCAATCTGGAACCTGACATCAAGGAACAGCCCGGTCTCAGCCTCGACTTCGTAGCGCGGCAGGGTATCAAACTGGGCGGTGTCAATGCCGAGCTGAAACTGGAGGCCCGCAATATCACTGGCCGCAAATACAAAGAGTTTCAGGAGCTTGGCAGCGCCAAGGTCTATTACAACCTGTACGACATTGGCCGGAGCTTTGCCGCTTCGGTGAACGTCAAGTTTTAGGGCATTTCAAGGGCTGATCCGTTCTCGCTTTTGAGCGGGGCGGATCAGCCCCACACACGTTCCCGATACCATTTCGTAATAATATATTTCACGCCTTTGCGCACCTTCATGCCTTGATGCATCGTTGCGGGATTGGGTTTTCCCGCTTCATCCATATTGTTCCAGCATAGCAATTTGCCTGCTTCGGGCTGGATGATCTTGTTCACCGATTTGAACCGTGTTGCACCGCCCGCTTCGGGTGTGTTGAGGTAGATCATGAAGGTCCAGGTGCGTTGCCCCGCAACCGAGCAATATCGGGCATAATCCGCCCCATTGGGTTCGAAATAGTCGGTGTGCGCCTTGAATTCCTGTCCCACGTCATAACGCTGGCCCTGAATCGGTTCGCCATGCGCCGGGTCGATGCCCGCAAAGGCGCAGATTTTTTGGTCGATTACCGCGACAAAGGGGTCGGTTGAGTCAAGATCGCAGGTTTCGCTGGTACGATAATAGGGGTCGCCGTTGGCATCCGCGATGGTCGAGGGGCGGCGGCGCACGTCGATCTGCGCGATGATTTCGCTACAGTCCTGCGGGTCCAGGAAATCGCGTTTGATGAGCAGCGTCAGCGCCGGACTGGGAAAGCGCTGTATGCCCGGATGCAGCATCAGATGATCGGGATATGCATTGGTAGTATAGCTCATGGGACGGTCCACACAGTCGTTCCCGCTTTGCGCTAACAGGTCCTGACCCTAGTGCAAATCCAAAAAAAGCGGTGCCTTTCATGCCGACAAGCCGCTACTGACATAAATACGTCATGAATGAGTCATGGTAGCGTCAATAAATCGCCCTAGCAGGCGATGCTGTCAGGGGGATGACTATCCAATGCGCTTAAAACTGGATCGAAACTGGTTGACACGGCTTCCCCGCGGCGATGTCTTCGCCTGGGTGGAATTGCTGTTACTGGCGCTGATCGCATTGCAGCTTGCGCGTATCGTCTGGGCGGTCGTCACACCTGTTGGTACTTTTGGCGATTGGCGTCCGCGTCAGGCGGATATTCCTGCTGCCGAGACACGCACCACGCTGTTGTCCAGCTTTGATCCCTTTTTTCGGATGGTCGCGCCGGGTGGCGATCAGGTCGTGACCGCGCTGGATCTGAAACTATTCGGTACGCGCCTGAATGAAGGGTCGGGCGGCGGATCGGCGATTATCGCAACCCCTGATGACATGCAGGCGAGTTTTGCGCCGGGCGATGAGATATTGCCGGGCGTGACCCTGAAATCCGTCGCATTCGACCATGTCGTGATTGATCGGGGAGGCCGCGAAGAAACGCTTTTCCTTGACCAGTCGTCGCCCGCCCCGGTGGCGCAGCCCGAAGCTGGTCCTGATGGTGCGCCCGGACGGTCTGGTCAGGGGCTGACCCCCGACAGCGTGCAGCGTGACATTGCCTTTGCCCCGCGCACTGAAGGCGGCCGCGTGACCGGCCTTGCGGTCAGTCCTTCGGGAACGGGGGCAGCCTTCCAGACCGCCGGATTCCGTCCGGGCGATGTCATTATTCAGGTGAACGGCCGCGCCATCGCGTCCGCTGCCGACATTCAGACCCTCACCGGCCAGCTTGCTCCGGGCAGCCGCATTTCCCTCCAGGTCGAACGGGGCGCCAATGTCGTTCCCATCGCCATGATCTTGTCGAGCCAATGAAAAAAAACATTCTGAAAATCAGCGCGGCCATCGCGCTTGTCCTCGCCAGCCCCGTTCAGGCGCAACAGACGCTCAACGTGCGCGATGCGGACATTCGCGCCTTCATTCAGGACGCAGCGCGCGTTACGGGCCGCACCTTCATCATCGACCAGCGGGTTCAGGGGAAAGTGTCGGTGGTGACCGACCGGCCCCTGTCAAAGTCGGAATATTTCGAGATTTTCCTGTCCACGCTGCGGGCCAATGGCCTTGTCGCCGTGCCAGCGCCGGGTGGGGCCTATCGCATCCTGCCTGCCGATACCGCAGCATCGCAGCCAAGCCGTGTCGGCGATAGGTCTGCGGCGCGTAACCAGTTCGTGACGGAGGTGTTTCGCCTGCGCTCAATCGATGCCGCATCGGCACTGGAAACGCTGCGACCACTGGTCAGCAAGGAAGGATCGATCACCGCCAATCGCGCCGGGAACAGCGTTGTGGTTGCCGACTTTGCCGATAATGTCGCGCGTATTCGCCAGCTTATCGCCCAAATCGATCGGGATGGCGCGGCCACCCAGATCGTGAACCTGAAGAATGCCGGTGCGCGTGAAATCGCAACGTCGCTGCAATCTCTGGTGGGGCAGCAAGGCGCGCAGGGCGCAACAGGCGGCGGCGTTTCGGTCGTCGCCATCGACAGCAGCAACAGCATTGCCCTGCGTGGCGACGCGGCCACCGTTTCGCGTCTGGTTGAAATTGCAAAGGACCTGGACAAGCGTGCGGCATCAGGCACGGAAATCCGGGTTTACTGGCTTGAACATGCCGACGCTGAAAAGCTTCTTCCCGTGCTGCAACAACTGATTGGGCAGTCAGAGGCGGTCTCTTCTGCGGGAGGGGCATCATCGTCCCCTAGCAATGGGGACAGCACCCCGGCATCGGTTGCCACGCCAGTCAGCAGCGCGTCTGCATCGGGCAGCGGCATTTCCACGCGCGGTCCCGCCATCGTTACACGTTATGAGGGCGCGAACGCTGTCATCGTCGCCGCCAATTCCGATGTGCAACGCATGTTGGGTGAGGTAATCCGCCAGCTTGACGTCCGCCGTGAACAAGTCCTGGTCGAAGCGATCATTGTTGAAATCAGCGATACGGCGGCCAAGAAGCTGGGGGTCCAGTTTCTGCTGGGCAGCACGAACACGGGCTTTGCCGCGACCAATTACAGCAATGCAAACCCCAATATCTTGACGTTGGGCGGCGCCATTGGTGCCACCAAACTCAATCAGAAGACGACCGTTACTGATAATGGAAACGGTACGGTCACGACGACCACTGAGACCGAAAACAGCGATCTGGCCAATACGTTGCAGCAGGCGGCGGTCAGCGCTCTGTCCAACGCCACTGGCGGCTTTGGCGGGGTTGCAACCAGTCTGGGCCGTAACGGCTTTTTCGGCGCGATCATCAACGCCGTCAAATCCGATACCGACAGCAATATCCTGTCCACTCCGTCAGTGATGACCATGGATAATCAGCAGGCCAGCATCCTGGTTGGACAGGAAGTGCCCGTCACCACTGGCGAGGCGCTCAGCCAGAATTTCGACAATCAGTTCCGCACGGTCCAGCGGCAGAATGTCGGCATTCAACTGGAAGTGAAGCCGCAGATCAATGCGGGCGGCGCGATCAAGCTGTTCCTGCGGCAAGAGGTATCGAGCATCGCCGGACCGGTTTCCAACAACAGCAGCGATCTGATCATCAACAAGCGCGAGATTGAAACCACCGTCACTGTGGACGATGGCGAGATATTGGCGCTGGGCGGCTTGCTTGACGATAATGAACGCAAGACGATCGAACGCATTCCGCTGTTGAGCGACATTCCCGGTATCGGCGAACTGTTCAAATCGCGCAGCAAATCGCGTTCCAAGACCAATCTGATGGTCTTTATCCGGCCGACCATTATCGGCAGTACGGAGGATGGCCGTCGCCTGACCGCGCAGCGTTATGGCTATATCCGGGCGCAGCAATTTCTGAAAAACCCGGATAGCGAACCGAGCATCGATGAACTTGTCCGCGATTATATGGGCGCTGTTCCGCCGGGCGCGGAGCAGTCAAAGCCCGAGGATCAGGTGATTGATGGTCGGGTCATTATACCCGAAGTCAAGAAATCGCAATCGGTAGTGAAGCCGCAAGTACTTCCTTCCAGCAAGGCGCAGCAGCAATGACGAAGCCTGAGGGCGGTAATGATACGGAGCCTGTCTCCCCAGCCGCCACGATCCCTCGTCTCGTCGATATTCCCTATGGCTTTGCCCGGAAATTCGGCGTGGTCCTGTTGGGCGATGGCGTGTTTAACAACGGTGAACGGCTGAGCGTTGCCATGCGGGAGGGCGGCGATCCCCGCATATTGCTGGAGGTGCGGCGGCATCTGGCGCAATCCTTTGATGTGGAGTTTGTCGATACCGTCACCTTCGATAAATATCTGTCGCAGCGTTATGCGATGGATGGCACGGCGGCTGCGGTCGCGGGGTCGATGCATGTGGGTGAGGATGAACTGGACCTGCTCGCAACCGACCTGCCCACCGCCGATGACTTGCTCGACAGCGCCGACGATGCCCCCGCCATTCGCCTGATCAACGGCATCATTGCGGAAGCCGCGCGGCAGGGCGTTTCGGACATCCATATCGAACCCTATGAGACTGGCCTTGTCGTGCGGATGCGCGTTGACGGGGTGCTCCGCGAAACGCTGCGTATGCCACCCCATGTCGCCCCCGTGGTGGTCAGCCGTATCAAGGTGATGGCGCGGCTCGATATTGCCGAACGGCGCGTGCCGCAGGACGGCCGCATCGGCCTGACACTGGGCGGCAAGCTGCTCGACGTGCGTGTTTCGACGCTGCCCAGCCGCGCGGGCGAACGGGTGGTTCTGCGCATATTGGACAAGGACAATGCGGGTATCGACCTGGATATCCTGGGCATGACCGGCATTGCCGATCGGGTCTTTCGTGATGCACTGTCGGAACCCAATGGCATTATCCTCGTCACCGGTCCCACCGGGTCAGGCAAGACGACGACGCTCTATGCGGGCTTGCGGCAATTGAATGATGGCACCCGCAACATCCTGACGGTCGAGGACCCGGTCGAATATGCGATTGACGGTGTGGGTCAGACGCAGGTCAATCCGAAGGTCGGCCTTACCTTTGCCGCTGGCTTGCGCGCTATTTTGCGGCAGGACCCCGATGTCGTGATGGTCGGCGAAATCCGTGACCGCGAAACCGCCGAAATCGCTGTGCAGGCATCGCTCACCGGCCATCTGGTGCTCTCTACGGTCCACACCAATGACGCGGTTGGCGCGATTACCCGGATGCGCGACATGAAGGTTGAACCGTTTCTACTGGCATCCACCCTGCGCGCGGTGATTGCCCAGCGCCTTGTCCGGCGTCTGTGCCAGCATTGCCGGGAACCGGTTCAGGCGGACAAGTCAGTGAGCGCTCGGCTTGGCTTTGATCTTGGCACCGTTGTCTATCGGGCGCATGGTTGCGAACAGTGCAACGGAACCGGTTATAAAGGCCGGATTGGCGTGTTCGAGGCGGTTCGCATCGACGATACCATTCGCCGCCTCATCAACGATGGCGGCGATGAATCGATCATCGCGCGCCATGTGTTTCTCAATGCCCCCAATCTGGGTTCTGCCGCCCGCGCGCTGGTGCGTGATGGTCAGACAACAGCGGAAGAGGCCATTCGCATTTCCCGCCGGGAAGAGGTCGCTGAAGCTCCTGTTTCGCAGGAATTGGGCGATGCCTGAATATGACTATCTGGCGATAGATCCGGCGGGCAAGGAACGGCGCGGATCGCTGACCGCAGACAGTGCCGATGAAGCCAGGGCGCGGCTCGACCAGCGCAAGATGTTCGTTGTAAAAATTGACGCTGGCAAGCCGAAGGCCGCGCGGGGCAAGGCTCTGTTCTCGTTTGTCCGGCAACGGTTGTCATCCAAGCAGTTGACCCTGTTCACACGGCAATTATCGACCCTGATCGAGGTTAGCCCGCTGGAAGAGGCGCTGCGCACGATCAGCCGCCAGAGTGAGGAAGAGCATGTCCGCGCTGTCGTTTTGCGTGTGCATGGTGGCGTGACCGAGGGCCGTCGCCTTGCCGACGCCATGGCGCTCGAC
>JAENVZ010000203.1 GCA_016650315.1 Alphaproteobacteria bacterium
GGCAAGGGCGGCTATTGGGAGGACAGGGCCGGATATGAATGGTATGCAGGCATTTGAACGGCCATTTCATATGGAGATAGTCCCAGCCCATGAGTTTGTTTGACATTTTCCTTCGCCGCGTCATCCTCAACGGGACGCTCACCGTCGTCGATTACAAGGGAAAATCACAAAGTTTCGGCACCCCCGCACCGGACCATCCTGATGTCACCATCCGCATGAACGACAGTGGCGCTGCTGGCGCCATCGTCCGCAACCCGGCTCTGGGTGCTGGCGAAGGCTATGTGAATGGACGTTTTTCCGTTGATGGCGACGACATCATGGGTCTGGTCGAACTGGTACAGGCCAATACCCGCTGGGAAAGCGGTCGCCCGATGGAACGGCCGAACATCGTAAAGGAATCTGCACGCGCTCTCATCGGCAAGCTCGACCGTATCAACCAGCGCGCCCGATCCAAGGCCAATGTCGCGCATCATTACGACCTGAGCGGGCGGCTATACGAACTGTTTCTGGATATGGACCGGCAATATAGCTGCGCCTATTTCACCGATCCGGCCAATAGTCTGGATCAGGCGCAAGAGGAAAAGAAAGCCCATATCGCCGCAAAGCTGGCGCTGAAACCCGGTCAGCAGGTGCTCGACATCGGGTGCGGCTGGGGCGGCATGGCGTTGTACCTCCACGAAAAATGCGGCGTCGATGTGCTGGGTATCACCCTGTCGGAAGAACAGTTGAAAGTGGCACAGCAACGTGCCGAAGCGGCGGGCGTCGCCGATCATGTGAAGTTCGAACTGATCGACTATCGGGATGTTGCAGGCCGTTTCGACCGGATCGTGTCGGTCGGCATGTTCGAACATGTCGGCACATCGCATTACAACGAGTTTTTCAGGCATTGCCACAATTTGCTGACCAATGACGGGGTGATGCTGCTCCATACCATCGGACGGCTGGATGAGCCGGGCGTGACCGATGCATGGACGCGCAAATATATCTTCCCCGGCGGCTATTGCCCATCGCTCAGCGAAATCGCGGCGGCAAGCGAACCCAACAAGCTGATGGTGTCGGATGTAGAGGTTCTGCGTCTCCATTACGCGATGACGATCCACCAATGGTATGCGCGTGTAGAGGCCAACAGGTATGAAATCGTCAAGCTGTATGACGAACGTTTTTACCGGATGTGGAAATTCTATCTGGCGGGCGCCGCCACCGCGTTCGAACATGGCAACATGGTTGTGTATCAAATTCAATATCTGCGCGACCGACGCGCGCTGCCCATAACCCGCGATTATATGGCATCTTCGGAAAGCCGGTTACGCGCCAGCACCGCATTATAATAGCGCGCGTCGCCCGTCACTTCCCGCCCGATCCATGACGGCAATGGCACATCGCGCGCGGCATCGCCAACTTCGACCTCCGCCAGCACAAGTCCCTCGTGCGCGCCGCGAAATGCATCAATTTCCCAAACAAGGCCGTCACGCAGGATCACCGTACGCGTTTTTTCGATCAGGCTCCCTGTGCGCAGCGCCAGCATCGCCTGCGCATCGGCCAGCGGAATCGCATATTCATATTCGTCCCGGACCAATCCCGGCGCACCGGCCTTGACCGTCAATGCTGCCCTTGCGCCATCTATGATCCTCACCCGCACCTGCACGCCTTCTCCGATGGCCAGATAGGCCTGGACAATATCGATCCGCGTACCTGCATCGCGGCGCCATTCATTCCCGGTAACCAGATATTTGCGCTCTATTTCCTGTGCCATAGCGGCCTCATCCTTCTCCGCGCCACAATGTCCAATAGGCGCTCCACCGCGACACAAGCGCCTCTGGCCTTTCTGCATACAGCAATGCGCCCTGATGGAATATCGTCTTCGTTATGTCCCGCTCACGATTGGCAACCAGCTTCATGACGTGACGGACGGCGTCCCGATCGCCGTAATGGTCGGGTCGTTCCTTCAATGTCTGCCGCAGCACCGCCAGATCATGATGGTCGCCCAGACGTTCCCCCAGAACGTTCGCCGCCTCGATATGCGCCTCCATCGGGCCGGTCCAGATGCCGCGCAACAGCCGGGCGTGATACCAGTGATATTTCACCTGCTTGCGCCATTCATGCATGGTGTCAGCACAAGGGTCCTTGCGCGCCGCCGCCATCGCCTTGCGTCCACGCTTCAGTGTGGACCGCAGGCCCTTGGCAAAGGCGTCGAAACCTTTGCCAGGAACGCGCCAATCCTGCACCCGGTCGCGCGCCTTGACACAGGCATGCCGAAAATGGGCGAGTTTTTCTGGCAGCGCTCCATCATCGGCGACAATATGCCTGTCCCGCATCAATTGCGCCCGGATGGCAGCGACGGCCATGCGATCCTCCTCCCTGCGACAGTGCGCGCTGACAAGGTCGCAGGTCTCAATCAGCACATCACAATCGCGCACCCCGGCAAGCGTTCCGGCCAACTCACGAAAGGCGGCGTTTTCATTGGCGTAGTCCGCAAATTCTGTCTTCACCAAACCGACCAGCGCCCGCACTTTTTTGCATCGCTTACGGACATCATGAACGATGTCTTTCTGGCTGAGCGCGCCCCTGTCGATTTCTGCAATGGCAGCGTCGATCTGGCTCAACGCAACGCGCCGGATCGCAGCCTCCGCGCTCATGTCGTCGGCCTTGAAACGATAGGCCCTGTCCGTCCTCTTGCCGTTCATTTCCACGCCCTTTCACAGTCGGTGTCCTGTCACACCGACTCCTGTGCAATGACAATACAGCTTAGGCCTGATACTATAGCTTCGCAAAACGAGAAGGGCGAGGCGCTCCTCGCCGAATAATCAAGCCGCAGGAGCAGGATCGCCGGGGATGCGCGAACGATGCTTCCACCATGACCGGATGGCGCGATTGGCCGGTTCCTCGATATAGTGGTTTATCAGCACCGCCAACAGCAACGCACTCGCCAGCGCCACGACAAAGCCATAGCCGGGTGCAATGCCTGTTGCATCCGCCTTCAACATGATGACGAAGCCGATATGCTGGTGAACGAGGTAGAGCGGATAGGAAATCGTCCCCAGCCACAATAGCGGCCTCACGCACAAAAAGCGCATCCAGCCCGCCAGCAAGGCGTAAAACAGTGCCGCGAGCGCGCTCGCGATCAGAAACAGGGTGCGGCCATCGAGCAGATAGGCCGTCAAAAACAGGCAAGCCAGAACGGGTCCTTGCTGCCGCCATGTCCGCTGTCCAGACCAGACGCGATAGGCGATAATCCCGACCGCGAAAAAACAGACATAACGGAGCAGCAGCACCATGACGATGCGTTCCGGCATGTCCGGGATCACCCACCAGAGCCATTTGATCGCCAACCAGGCCAGAAGCAGCCGTTCGACATGCCGCAACCCGAACACGAACCATAGGCCCACCATGCACATGTAAAAGGCGAGTTCAACCGTCAGCGTCCAGTACGCACCATCGACGGCGGGCAGGAGAGCGAAACCCTGAAACATCGTGAAGTTGGCGGCGACCGCTGAATACGGAATTTCCAGCACCTTCACATGCCCAAGATATTCGAACCCCAATGTCAGCAAAATCGCGGTCCAATATGCAGGATAGAGCCGCGCGATGCGCCCAACGACAAAGTCCGCCGCTGTCCTGATCTTCTCCAGAGTGAAGAAGATCGCAAATCCGGAAATGGCGAAGAACAGATAGACCCGGTAATTGCCGCCCGCAAAAGCGAACGGCACATGCCGCGCTGTTGGAAACAGCTCGTGAAATCGCACGCTGTAATGAAAGATAACGACCGCGAGCGCCCCAAGTCCCCGAAGCGCGTCCAATTCCTGTAATCGCGCCTTGGGCCGTAACGCATTGGTCATGATCGGCAAAATACCGAAAACCGGTTACTAATTGGGAAACAAGACAGCGTCTTTCATCTGTCGCAAAAATTTCACGCCGCCGTCACAGCCGCGCGCTAGCGCACGGCGACATCCTGACGGGGACTTACTATGACACGGGCGCAGCGCAAACAGACAAACAAGGCCGTCGAACAAGCCGTGTTCCAGCATGGCCAACTCACAAAAAAGGGCCTGCTCGAACGCACATTCGCCTTTGCTTTCCGGGGTCTTGTCTATGCGCAGATCTGGGAAGATCCGCTGGTCGACATGGAAGCACTGGAAATCGATGCCGACAGCCACATCGTCACCATCGCCAGCGGTGGTTGCAACGTGCTCTCCTATTTGACCGCCAATCCGCGCGCAATCACAGCGGTCGATCTCAATACCGCGCATGTGGCGCTGAACAAGCTCAAGCTGGCTGCCGCGCGGCACCTGCCCGACCATGTCCATTTCCACCGCTTTTTCGCGCAGGCCGGACAGCGCAGCAATATCAGCGCGTATCACGATCATGTCCGGCCGCATCTGGACGAGCTGACCCGCCGCTATTGGGAATCGCGGGACCTGATCGGTCGTCGCCGGATCAATGCCTTTGCAAAAAACATCTACAAGCGCGGCCTACTGGGACACTTCATCGGCAGCGCGCATTTGCTGGCCAAGCTCTACCGGATTGATCCCGCCGAAATCCTTGCCGCGCAATCGCTGGAGGAACAGCGGATCATTTTCGAAACACGCCTCGCCCCGATCTTTGACAAGAAATTCGTGCGCTGGCTGACCGAACAGCCTGCCTCCCTCTTTGGTCTTGGCATCCCACCCGCCCAATATGTGGCGCTGGCAAGCGATGATCCTGAAGGCATCGCAAAGGTCCTGCGTACCCGGCTGGAAAAGCTGGCGTGCGATTTCGACGTCAAACAGAATTATTTCGCCTGGCAGGCCTTCGGCCGCAGCTATGCCGATGCGCCCCAAGCGGCGCTTCCCCCCTATCTGGGGGATAGCCATCACGCCGCCATCGTCGATCGCGTCGACCGGGTCGATGTCCGGCACCAGAATTTCGTCGACTATCTGCGGCAAAGCAACACTGTTTCGCTGGATCGCTATGTCCTGCTCGACGCGCAGGACTGGATGACCGACGCGCAGCTCACCGGCCTGTGGAGCGAGATTACCCGCACCGCCCGCCCCGGCGCACGCGTCATCTTTCGCACCGCCGCCGCGCCCAGCCTGCTGCCCGGCCGCATTCCCGAAGCACTGTTCGACCGGTGGCATTATGAGGCAGAACGGTCCGCCGATTACACCCGCCGTGACCGGTCCTCCATCTATGGCGGCTTCCATCTTTACGTGCTGAAGGGCTGATGATGGCCGGGACTATCTCCCATGCCGGTGATGCCGCTCACCATATGGACGGCATCTACCATTATCAGCGGCATATCTATGATTTGACGCGCAAATATTACCTGCTCGGCCGTGACCGCCTGCTCAACGGGTTGGATGCACCTGTGGGTGGCAGCGTGCTGGAAGTCGGGTGCGGCACCGGGCGGAATCTGATCTGTGCGGCACGCACATGGCCCGGTGCGCGCCTTTATGGCATCGATATCAGTGCGGCCATGCTGGTGACGGCTACCGCTGCGATCCGGCGAAAGGGGCTTGAGGAACGTATTGCAGTTCAACAGGGCGATGCCACCGATTTTATCCGCCATGCACCCTTTGGCCATGAAGGCTTCGACCGGATTTTCCTTTCCTACACACTATCGATGATACCGGGCTGGCAACTGGCGCTGGAAGAAACCGCGCATGCATTGGGGCCGCACGGATCGCTGCACATCGTCGATTTCGGTCAGCAGGAATGCCTGCCTTCGGCCTTCCGTGCGTTACTCTTCGCCTGGCTGGCGAAGTTCGACGTCAGCCCGCGCGGCGACCTTTTGCCCGTGCTGGAGGATCTGGCGCAACGGCATAGCCTGTCGCTTGATTTCACCCGGCTTCATCAGGGCTATGCCTGGGCGGCCATCTTGAAACGGACGGAATAATGCTGCGCCTGCGCACCAGGACATTCCTGCCTGCCTTCAACCGTCCGTCTCTTGATCTTGGTCACCCTGCTGCGCCCGCCCCTTAAACCCCTGCGCGATCACATACCATTCGCTACTGCCCTTGCGGCTGGCTGGCGGCTTGGCATGTTTGACCATGGTGAAATGTTTTTTGAGCACGACAAGCAGTTCCTGATCGGTCCCCCCGGCAAAAACCTTGGATACAAACGCCCCGCCCTTTTGCAGGTTTTCAATAGCAAAAAGCACCGCCGCCTCGACCAGTCCCATGGTGCGCAGATGATCGGTCCGGGGATGGCCCACCGTATTGGACGCCATGTCGGACAGGACCAGATCAGGCTGGGCACCCAGCGCCTCGCACAGTATTTCCGGGGCCTTGTCGTCCATGAAATCCATCTGGAACAATGTGACTTCGGGAATAGGGTCGGTCGGCAACAGGTCGATGCCGACAACATGCGCCTTCGGGCTTAATTTCTTCACGACCTGCGCCCAGCCGCCCGGCGCGACGCCAAGGTCGACGACATGCCGCGCCTGCCGGATCAACTTGTATTTTTCGTCAAGTTCAATCAGCTTGTAGGCCGCACGGCTGCGATACCCCTCGGCCTTTGCCTTTTTCACATAGGGATCGTTCAATTGTCGCGCCAGCCAGCGGGTGGATTGCGCCGTCCGCCCCTTCGCCGTTTTCACGCGCACACGGCCAGCGCCGCCGCCCCTAGCCATTACACTGTATCCTTGTCATGCCGCACGCCCGTCACGTTCCATCAGCGCGCGCAATATGCCCTCGCGGATGCCCCGGTCGGCAACCCCCAGCCGCTCGGCGGGCCAAATGTCAAGAATGCATTCCAATATGGCGCACCCTGCAACCACCAGATCGGCACGCTCATGCCCAATACAGGGCAATTCCTGCCGTTCAGTGATCGACATAACGGACAACCGCATGGCAATATCCCGCATGGAAGCGGACGGAACGATCAACCCGTCAATGGCCTGCCGATCATAGCGCGGCAGTTCCAGATGCAGGCTGGCAAGCGTCGTCACCGTCCCGCTGGTGCCAAGCAGGCGCACGCCATCGTGGTGTTTGGGCAATCGGTCGGCAAAGGTCTGAAAGGCATCGGTCACACGCGTACGCATCCGCGCATAGGCCGCGATCCGCGCCTCTGGATCAGCGGAATCGAATGCTTCGCTTTCCGTCAGGGACACCACGCCCCACGGGGCGCTTTGCCAATCGACGATGCGCGGCGCCGGACCTTCGGTATCGACCAGCGCCATTTCAGTCGATCCCCCGCCAATATCAAAAATCAGCGCCGGTCCATCGCCTTGTTCCAGCAGGATATGACAGCCCAGCACCGCGAGGCGCGCCTCCTCCTCAGCCGAAATGATGTCGAGGGCGATGCCTGTTTCCTTGTAAACCCGCTCGATAAAGGCCGCGCCATTACTTGCGCGGCGGCACGCCTCCGTCGCAACCGATCGAGCGAGCGTCACATGGCGACGGCGCAGCTTGTCCGCACAGACCGACAGCGCGGCAATCGCCCGGTCAATGGCGGCATCGCTCAACCGTCCGGTTGTCGCCAGCCCTTCGCCCAGACGCACGATGCGCGAAAAGGCATCGACGACAATGAAGCCGTCGGCAGAAGGCTTTGCAATCAGGAGGCGGCAATTATTGGTGCCAAGATCGATGGCCGCATAGGCTTTGCGATGGGGCCATCGCGCCACCGAATGGGGCAATTGTGCCGCCATGGCCCGGCTCCCTTCCCCATTGGCGCCGGAACTTCGCGGCGATGGCGAACCATAATGTGCCATGGCCGTAACTCACTTATGCTTTCCGGATCGGAAATACCGCCGGTACTTGAGGCCAAGTTAAGCAGAAGCCGTCTGGACTGCAAGTTGCAGCGCAAAAAAGTGGCTGAATTACGGATAAAAACAAACAGGTGCGACCGGGTCGCTACCTGCCGACAAGTCTACAGAAATTGCCGCAATCGTCAAATTCCGCGCGCTTTTGCGCCAGAATTTGCGTCGCAAGCGCATCCTCTCCCCACATTTCCGTCTGCCATAATTCGTCAAGCTGGCAAGCATCCCATATCGCCGGGGAATCAAAAGCTCCCTCGATCAGGGCCAAAGATGCCACGAGTGATCCCGTGAGTGAAACGAGAGGCGACAAACCGGCCAGAATGAACGGTGAATGGCTTGTTACTGCCGTACACAGCCGGTCCAGCGTCGCTGGTGGCTGCGGCACATGCATGATTCCCGCAACACTATTGAAGGTGATGTCATAGCGCCTGCCCGCCCATTCGAGCAGCGGATCCCAGCTTGCCGACTGTCGCGCCACCAGTGCGTCCGGCCCATTGGCGCGATAGCATAGCAGGTCGCTTTCGCCATAAGCTGCTATGCCTGCCGCAAATTTCGCCGGATCGGGCGCGACAATATCAATCGCGGCATTGGCGAGACCAGTCAGGCGCATGGTGGCCGGATCAATCTCCTCACCCTGATCGGCCCATTCCTGCGCGATATGTTCCGCCAGTTCCAGCGTTGGCGCCACAAGTAACGCCCGGCCCGGCGTCCGTATTGGTCGACCGTCCAGCCTGACGCCATGGCCGCCCTCTTCGGGAGCGACGCTTGCTTGCTTGTAAAAACGCTTCATGGACCGGGTGGCGTCCGCCAGGCGCGGGCCAACAGGCGCGGCACGCTAATCGTCTGGAACATGCCCATAGTCGCAATGATCGCGCCCATGATTTTCGCTTTGTCCCCCGACACGAAGTCGAATTTCTGCAACATGATCAGGAACCCGAACATCAGGATGAAAACCCCGCTCAGGCGGAACAGGCCGATAGCGAAAAAACGCTGCCGGGCGGCGGCCTCCCGTGCTTTTTGTTCGTCAGTCATGGCCGCCTATATGGCGATAGAGTTCGTCGGCATCCACCGCCACGCTCTGCGCGCCCGCCGCGATCAGATCCTCCGGCGGATGATAGCCCCAGCCGACGCCCAGCGCCCTTGCGCCTGCATTGACCGCCATTTTCATGTCAAAGCTGGTATCGCCGATCATCGCTGTCGTTTCGGGGACCGCGCCCGCATCCGCCATCGCCTGTTCGATCATCGATGGATGCGGCTTAGATGGATGCCGGTCGGCGGTCTGCAGCGTCACGAACCGTTCGATCAGGCCATGATGGGTAAGACACAGGTTAAGACCCCGATCCGACTTGCCCGTCGCCACACCCAGCATCCAGCCCGCGCAATCCAGACGTTCGACCAGTTCCGCGATCCCGGCAAACAGCGGTTCATGCACCACGCCCTGCCCGCGCATCGCCTGAAACACCAGCTTATATTGCGCGGCAATATGCAGGTGAAAGTCCGCTTCTGCCTCAGGCAGCAACACCGCCATCGCTTCGGGCAGACTTAATCCGACAACCGACAAGGTCCGATGTCGTGCTGGCGGCGCCAGCTTCACTGCCTCGAACGCTTGGTCCATGGCCATGCAGATATTGTGCTGGCTGTCCACCAGCGTACCGTCGCAATCGAACAGCGCCAGGCGGTTGGTCACTTCTCCCCCCGTGAGCGCCGTTCACCCCGCCGTTCCTTGCGCACCTGCTTGGCGTGCTGCTTGGCGAATTGTTTCAAATCCTCACGCGTCGGTTCGGGCTTGCCGTCATCCAGAGGCAGATCCCCCAGCAACATATCAAAGCCCAGATCGGCGATACTCTCCGCAAAATGCGTGGGCAGTTCCGCCGTCACGTCAATCGTACCGCCATCGGGATGATCGATTCGGATACGGCGCGCGTGCAGGTGCATCTTGCGGCTGATAGTGCCGCTCAGAAACGCTTCCTTGCCGCCATATTTGCCATCCCCGACAATGGGATGCCCAATCGCCGCCATATGCACGCGGAGCTGGTGCGTGCGCCCGGTAAAGGGTTGCAGTTCAACCCAGGCGGCGCGGTTTCCGGCACGCTCGATCACACGGTAGCGGGTCCGCGCGGGCAAGCCTTCGGCCTCATCCACATGCATTTTCTCGCCGCCCGTTCCGGGCTGCTTGGCAAGGGCCAGTTCGATCATGCCGTCGTTGATGGACGGCACACCCATGACCAGCGCCCAATAGACCTTGCGGGCTGTACGGCTGGAAAAACTCTTCGCCATAGCTCCAGCCGCGCGGGTTGTTCGCGCCAGAACCAGCGCGCCCGACGTATCCTTGTCCAGCCGGTGCACCAGCTTGGGGCGGCTTTCCCCGTCGAAAATCAGAGCGTCGAGCAGGCCATCGAGATGTTCGGACGTCTTTGTGCCTCCCTGCGTGGCAAGGCCCGGCGGCTTGTTGACGACGATCGCCTGCGCATCACGGTGGATGACCATGTCCTGCGCATAGGCGATCTGGTCTTCGCTGAGGTCGATCACCCGTATTTTTTTGACCGGCGCTGAAACCACCTTGGCTTCTTCAGGTGGCACGCGGATGGTCTGACCTTCGGCAATCCGGTCACCGGGCGTCGCGCGCGCGCCATCAATGCGAAGTTGCCCGGTGCGCGCCCAACGCGACACCAGATTAAACGCGATGTCAGGCAAATGCCGTTTGAACCAGCGATCGAGGCGAATGCCGTCATCATCGGCCTGCACCCTGAACTGCCGGACATCCTGAACCACGCCGGTCTTGACCACGCCGGTCTTGACCACGCTGGTCGTCTTTTCCGGTTTAATGACAGAAACCTTGGGCGCCGCCTTGGGGGCCGTTTTGGGAGCCGCCTTGCGCGCAGCGGCGGCCTTGGGTGCGCTCCTTGCCCATCCCGCCTTTTTCGGTCCACTTTTGGCACCGGATTTCGGACCGGATTTGGAATCAAATTTCGCGCCAGATTTCGCCTCGAATTTCGCCCCGAATTTCTGGCCGGATTTTGGACCGGACTTGGAATCAAATTTTGGCGGGCCGGATTTGCCCGTGCCCTTGCCCGAACCCTTATGCTCGCCCTTGCCTCCCGGTTGCTTGCCGCCTTTGGGTCCCTGTCCGCGTGTTACGTTCATGCTATGCTCCTGACAGCCCACAGGCCAAAGGCGAGCATACCGACCGCGCCCACCACCGAAGCCATGATATAAA